>CANQIH010000011.1 GCA_947624035.1 uncultured Oscillospiraceae bacterium
GAAGATGATCAACTCCCACGGCGGCAAGATGCCCGACGCCGTCGGCATCCCCGAGGAGCAGCTGCGCAAGGCGGCCACCCTGTCCGTCTGCAAGATCAACATCGACTCCGACCTGCGCCTCGCCATGACCGGTACCATCCGCCAGTTCTTTGACGAGCACCCCGACAAGTTCGACCCCCGCGAGTATCTGAAGCCCGCCCGCGCCAACATCAAGGAGCTGGTGCGCCACAAGCTGGTGGACGTGCTGGGCTGCGCAGGCAAAGCCTGATATATGGCGTTCCTTCGGGATATAAAAGAAGCATTCCAGGGCCACGGGCACGACTGTACCTGTGACGACTGCATGGAAGAACACCACCACGACCATCACGGTTTCGACACCGTGATGGTCTGGCGGATCGTTCTGGCCGGCATCCTCATGATCGGCGCCGCCGTCGCGGAGCACTACCTGCCGCCGCTGGCCCTGGGGCTGAACATCGCGTCGATCCTCTGCGCGGGCTATGACGTGTTCATCCGCGCGGTGGCGAACATCTTCCGCAAGCGCCTTTTTGACGAGAGCCTTCTGATGAGCGTGGTGGCCGTGGCCTCCGTCATCATCAACGAGGCCAGCGAAGGCGCCTCGGTGATGCTCCTTTACCAGCTGGGCGAGCTCTTCCAGGGCTACGCTGTGGCGAAGGTGCGCCAAAACATCGAGGGACTTATGGAGAACCGCTCCCCGGAGGCCAGCGCCGTTCTGGCGGACGTGCGCTCGGACAGGGGGGAGAAGGGCCGGACGGAGGAGTTCATCACCCACTTCGCCCGGATATACACCCCCGTGGTCATCGCCATCGCCGTGGTGATCGCGGTGCTCCTGCCCCTGGCGCTCCACACCACTGTGTCGGAGGGCATCTACCGGGCGCTGGTGCTGATGGTCATCGCATGTCCCTGCGCCATCGTCATATCCGTGCCGCTGAGCTACTTCGCCGGCATCGGCGGGTCCACCCGCCAGGGCATCCTCTTCAAAAGCACCTGCGCCATGGACGACGTGTCCCGTGTGCGGACGGTGGTCTTTGACAAGACCGGCGCCCTCCAGGACGCGGGCCAGCGGGTGACGTCCATCAAGAGCGAGCGGATGGAGGCGGACGTGTTTCTGCGCATCGCCGCCCACGCCTGCGCCTATGCGGACGACCCCTACGCGGAGGCCGTAAAGGCCGCCTACAAGGGCGTCATCTATATCGAGCTCATCCAGAGCTTCCACCAGCAGGAGGGGGGGCTGGGCATCGCCGTGGAGGTGGACGGGGTGAAGATCACCCTGGGCCCCCTGGACTATGTGCGCAGCCACGGCGTGGACCCGGCTGCCGACGTCAGCGAGGAGGACTGCTTCTATCTCGCCATCAACGGCCAGTACGCCGGCCGTATCACCTTCGGCCGGACGGTGAAGCCCGACGTGCCCGGCGCGGTGACGGTCCTGTCCTGGGATAGGGAAGTGGTCATGATCACCGACGACGGCCCCGCCGCCACGGAGAAGTTCGCCCGGCAGGCGGGCATCGACCAGGTGTATCCCGGCGCGTCCGATAAGGTGGCGGTGGTGAAGGACATCCAGAACCGCCAGATCAAACGGGGCCGCCTCATGTTCGTGGGCAACGCCGAGACCGACGGTGACTGCATCCGTGAAGCGGATATCGGCGTGTCCCTCCACGGGGCCAGCTCCGACGCGGCCATCCAGGCCGCCGACGTGGTCATCATGGACGGCTCACCCTCCCGGGTGGTCACAGCCATGGCAGCGGCCAAGCACACCCGCGCCATCGTCTGGCAGAACATCTGCTTTGCCCTGGCCTTCAAGGTCGTCATCCTGATACTGGATATGTTCGGCACGTGCCCGCTGTGGCTGGCCGTGTTCGCCGATGTAGGCGTGGCGCTGCTGGCGGTGCTCAACTCCCTGCGGGCCTTCCTCACGAAGGAGCCCGTTATCCCGGAGAAGAAGTGAACTTCAAAACAAAACAGCGCGCCCCGGAGTTCTCTCCGGGGCTTTTGTTTCATGCCGCGGCCCGCACAATCTTAAGAAAATCTTAAGAAATGGGGCCTTTCATCTTTTTGTTCCATGCGCTAAAATGGTAACGCACATAATAGACGCATACAAAGAGGTGATCGTTTGTATACGGTACTGGTCTGTGACGACGAGAGAGATATCCGCCGGGCCCTGCGCATATACCTCACCGGCGCCGGCTATCAGGTGCTGGAGGCGGCCAACGGCCAGGAGGCGCTGGAGCTGACCGAGCGCGAGACGGTGCATCTGGTCCTGCTGGACGTGATGATGCCCGTGATGGACGGCGTGGAACTTCTGACCATCCTGCGGGAGCGGGGGAACATCCCCGTCATCCTGCTCACAGCCAAGAGCGAGGACGAGGACAAGGTCATGGGCCTGGAGCTGGGGGCAGACGACTACGTGACGAAGCCCTTCAATGCCCAGGAGGTCCTGGCCCGGGTCAAGGCGCTGCTGCGCCGGTATAACCGTCTGGGCGGCCAGGAGAGAAAGACCGCCACGCTGACCATGGGCGGCATCGAGCTGGACGACGGCACCAAGACCGTCACCCTGGACGGGGACGAGATATCCATCACGCCCAAGGAATATGACATTTTGCGCTTTTTCATGTCCAACCCGGGGAAGGTGTTCTCCAGCAAGGAGATATATCGCCGGGTGTGGCAGGACAAGCCCGTGGGCGCGGAGGGGACCGTGGCCGTGCACATACGGCACCTGCGGGAAAAGCTGGAGATCGACCCCGCCGAGCCGCGCTACCTCAAGGTGGTCTGGGGGAAGGGGTATAAGATGGAGGGATAACAGCCATGGGGGCTCTCTGCGGGAAAACCTGGATACGCGTACTGGCCCTGTCGCTGTTTTTCGTGAGCGTGACGGTCTCCGTGCTGGCCCTGTCGCTCTACACCTTTGCCCTGAAGGACGGCTGGTATGGCAAGGACGGCTTCACCTTTGCCGACAGCGCCTTCTGCCGCACCTATGTGAACCAAAACCTCTACTACGTGGAGCAGAATATCGAGTGGCTGGGGGACCCAGGCGACACCAGCCTGGGCGGCTACGGCGGCACGGCCTTCTCCTATGTGGTGACATCCATCGGGAGCGGTGAGATCATGGCCGACACCCGCACAGACCGGTCCTGCTTCGTCATGGACTACAGCGGCACCGTGGAGATCGGGGACGTGTCCATGTACCGTCTTTCCGGCTATGTGAATCTGCCGGTGCAGCCCTACGAGGGCTGCTATGCCGAGTATTACAGCTTTGAGCAGCTTTTCCCCCTGCGGGGGCTGTTCCTGCCCATTTTAGTGATCGCCGCGGTGCTGACGGTGGCCACCCTGGCCTTTTCCATCGGCGCCGCCGCGGTGACGGGACGGCAGGGGACCGTGACCGTCATGGGCCGGGCGCCCTTTGACCTGGCGGCAGTGTGCCTCATCCTGGCCGTATCGGTCCTCACTGATCGCATCGTGCTCTTTTTGGGCAATATCATCGAGGTCCACGGCATAGACATCATGTTCCGTGTGGGCATCGACTACGGCACCCTGCGCAGGATCATCGGGACGTGGGCGCTGGTGCTGGGGCTGTGCTGCCTCATCAACCAGCTCACCACCCACACCTTCCGGCAGCGGCTGTTGCTGCGCCGGATGATAATGAAGGCATCGCCCCTGTATCTGACGCTGGTGCTGCTGGCCGCCCACGGCGCCGCCCTGGCCCTGGTCCTAGCCATGAGCCACGATGAACAGATCAAGGTCATCCTGTGCCTCATCCTCTTTGACGCGGCTCTGATCCCCTGCGCCATCCGCTGGTACACAGAGGGCAAGCGCGTGCGCAGCGCCGCCAAAGCCCTGGCGGCGGGGGACCTGTCCGCCAAGGTGGACGCGGCAAAGCTCCACATGGAGTGGAGGGAGCTGGGGCAGGACCTGGGCCGCATCGGGGACGGCATGGCCCTGGCCGTGGAGGAGCAGATGCGCAGCGAGCGGCTGAAGACCGAGCTCATCACCAATGTGAGCCACGACCTAAAGACGCCGCTGACGTCCATCATCAACTACATCGACCTTCTCCGGGAGCCGTCCCTGCCGGAGGAGACCCGGCGGGATTACCTGCAGATACTGGAGCGGCAGAGCGCCAAGCTCAAAAAGCTCACGGAGGACGTAGTGGAGGCCTCCAAGGCCGCCAGCGGCGCCGTGAAGGTGAACGCGGAGCTCTTCGACGTGGGGGAGCTGCTGGACCAGTCGGTGGGGGAGTACGCCGAGCGCTTGCGGGACACCGGTATCGAGCCTGTCATCCACATACCGGAGAGCGAGACATATCTCTTGGCGGACCCGCGGCTGCTGGGCCGGGTGCTGGACAACTTCATCACCAACATCATAAAATATGCCCAGCCTGGTACCCGGGCCTATTTCGACCTGGACGCCGGGCCGGAGGAGACGGTCATCGAGGTGAAAAACACCTCCCGGGAGCCGCTGGACATCCCGGCGGAGGAGCTGATGGAGCGGTTCATCCGGGGCGACAGCTCCCGCAGCAGCGAGGGCAGCGGCCTTGGCCTCTCTATCGCAAGGAGCCTCACAGAGCTCATGGGCGGGCAGATGCAGCTCACCCTGGACGGGGACCTCTTCAAAGCGGAGGTCCGCTTCCCGCCGACAGCGCCCCCGGATGGGAATACCGGTCCGGCAGAAGAGCCCACTGAACAGAATTGAACCGAGGGATGCGTTTGCATCCCTCGGTCCATCTTATAATCAGGCCGTGGCCGGCTCCAGCAGTGTCAGCGTCTTTTGGTCCGCGTCCAGGCGGCAGTTCACGCCGATCGGAAGCACGCCGATGGGCTCCGCATGGCCGAAGTTGACGTTGTACAAAATGGGAAGCTCTGGATGTCCGGCCTCAAATCCGATAACCTTCCGGTAGACCTCCTTGTAGGGCTCGTACTTGCTCCGCCGGGCGGGTTTGCCCACAAGCACGCCCTTTACTGCATCAAACAGTCCCTGGGCGGCCAGGTTCCGCAGATACCAGGTGAGATAGTCACAGGAGGGATCGTCTTCACTGGTCTCCAGGAACATGATCTTGCCCGTCCAGTCCTCTTTGGTCGGCCAGATGCCGGTGCCGACCACTTCCGGGAATACGTCGATGCACCCGCCCAGCAGGGGACCTTCCACCGCGCCGGAGCCCTGTAGGACCTCATAGCCGATCTCCTCCGGGTGATACGCCTTGAGCCGGTGCATGTTCTCCGGCTTCCACCAGATCTTTTCGTCCTCGTCGTCGTACCAGCTGGGGGCTGATGGGATGTCCAGGGTAGGCTTGGGCTCGAAGAGCGTGTCCCATATCATCCCGGCGGTGTAGTCGTTGATCCTCACATATTCCGCAAAATTGTTCATGACGCTTGCGCCGTAGTAGGAGATCAGCCCGGCCTTGTACATCATCAGGTGGTTGGTGGTTGTGTCGGAAAATCCGGTGAATATCTTGGGGTTGGCCCGGAGCACGTCAAAGTCGATGTAGGGCAGAAGCCGAATGGTGTCGTCTCCGCCGATGGCGTTGAACACGGCCTTGACGGATCTGTCCCGGAACGCATCCATCAGGTCGGCGGCCCGGGCCTCCGGGTGCTGGTAGAGGTATTCTATGCCCTTGAGGGCGTTGGACATGACCTTGACCCGCAGACCGTAGTCGTTCTCCAGCCGTTCCCGGGCGATCTCCAGTTTGTGGATGGCCCAAGGCTCGCCCAGCATGCCCCTTGACAGGCTCACGATGGCGACGGTATCGCCTTTTTGCAGGTGCGCGGGCTTTATCATGGCGCGCCTCACTGTCCCGTGCTGCCGAAGCCGCCCTCGCCGCGCTCGGTGTCCTCCAGGGAGTCCGCAAGCTCCAGTTCCGGCGTCAGGATGGGGAGGACCACCAGCTGGACGATCTTCATACCCGCCTCGATGGTCACGTCCTCTGTGCCATGGTTATAGAGCTTGGCCACGATGGGACCGGTATAGCCCTCGTCGATGACGCCCTCGCAGAGGATGTTCCTCTTCACGTTGAGGCCGCTCTTGCTCTTCAGCATACCCACAGTCCCATGGGGCAGGGCCACGTGCACGCCGGTGTCGAATACGGCGCTGCCCCCGGCGGGGATGACCGTGTCCTCCCGGGCGTACAGGTCCAGGCCCGCGTCGGTGGCGTGGGCCCGGGTGGGCATATAGGCGCCTGGGTCAAGGGTCACTTTCATGGGATACCTCCTTACATGGATAGCATGAACAGGTTCTGGTCCGTGGCGAAGTTGTCCACGCTGTACAGCACCAGCACGGCGTCAAAGTCGTTGTCCACCGCGTACTGGGCGGGGGACTGCTTATAGTAGCGCATGTCCATCAGGTCGATGCGGGAGAAGTTGGCGGTCAGGAAGGGGAGAAGGCTGTCGGAGAAGGAGTCCCGGATGATGAGCAGGGAGGGGCCGTCGCGGCCCGTCTCGACGGACCGCAAGGGGGACACACCGCCCAGGAACATGGAGTACTTGTCCTTTACGTCCAGGAAGGATGTGTCGTACAGGGGGCCCGCCGTGGGCTCTGCGCCATTGTAGTCCATGACGGTCACGGTGCCGTCGTCGGGGACAAAGGTCTCGATCTCGTCCGGCTCCACCCAGGAGAAGCCGGAGGATGAGTACACCGTGCCGTAAAAGTCCTGGCTGACCACCTGCCGGTCATAGCTGGACAGGTCAGGGGCGGGCAGGCCCATGGCGGCGCATATGGCCTCGTAGCCGTAATAGGCCCCCAGGCTGGTCCAGTGGTGGTCCGTGCGGTAATAGATGTACTCGTCCTTGTGGGCGCCCAGGGCGGAGGCAATGTCGATGTTTGTTGCCTCACTCATGCCATAGGCCTGGTCCACCAGGGTCTGCTGGCTGTCCGCCGGGGCGTTGGCCGGAAGGTGAGCCGACTCGATCTCCACCGCGCCGGGGATGAGGCCGAAATAGAGGGGGATGCCGTATCCCGTCAGCGTCTCGTTGAGGTTGTTCACGTTGGAGACCCGGGTGGTCCAGTTGTCATCTGCTGGGGCGTCGAAGTCGTTTATGAGCACGTCGTCCCCGCAGTAGTAGACGCCGTTATTCTCCTTCTTGCCGGTAGCAAGCTCGCACCCGGCCTTCAGGGCGGTCCACTTGTCCCGGAAGGCGAACTGGTCGGTGGTGTACTTCTCAAAGTCGGAGGTAAAGCTGCCGCTGAACAGCCGGTCCAGGGAGAAGTCCGGCATCTGCTGGAGATACCGATTCTCCTGCTGGGAGAATTCCACGTCCGGCATGGCGATGTTCAGGATAAAAAACGCCCCAATGAAGCAGAGGAATACAGCGATGATAACGATGTTGAATGTCTTTTTCATGCCGTCACCTCAGAAGCGGAAGTAGAGGAAGGGGTTGTAGGTGGAGTCCACCAGATAGGCCGTGGAGAGCACCAGCACACCCAAGATCAGCACCGGCACGGCCACGCCGCGGACCTTTTCCGGCAGCCTTGCAAAGAGGTTTTTCCCGGCGGGGAGGGAGGCGAATATGCCGATGGCGAGCACGAGACCAAAGCTGGCGAGGTAATAGAGGTCCGTCCCGGAGCAGAACCCCGCCTGAGAGAAGCCGTACATAGCCCGGAAAAACACCAGGGTCTGGCTCACGCTGGTCTGCTGGAAGATGACCCAGCCGGAGATGGCCACCAGCATGGTGTAGACGTGCCCTACGGCGGCGGGGCATTTTTTCAGCCACTTCAGCAGGAACATCTTCTCCAGAACGAGGAAAAAGGCGTAATAGAGGCCCCAAAAGAGGAAGGTCCAGCTGGCGCCGTGCCAGATGCCGGTGAGGGACCAGACGATGAGCAGATTCAGAAGCTGCCGGGGCAGGCCCTTCCGGTTGCCGCCGAGAGGGAAGTAGACGTAGTCCCGAAACCAGGTGCCCAGGCTGATGTGCCAGCGGCGCCAGAACTCCGTGACGGTCTTGGAGATATAGGGATAGTTGAAGTTCTCCAGAAACTCAAAGCCCAGCATCTTTCCGAGGCCGATGGCCATGTCCGAGTAGCCGGAGAAGTCAAAGTATATCTGAAGCGAGAAGGCGATGGCAGCCAGCCACGCCCCCACGAAGGTCAGCTCCCCGGGGGCGGCGTTGGCATAGGCGTCCCAGAGCATGCCCACGTTGTTGGCGATGAGCACCTTTTTCGCGAGGCCCACGATGAACCGCTGCACGCCTTGTGCGAACTGGTCCACGCTCTCGTGCCGCTCGTCCAGCTGCTCCGCGATGTCCTTGTAGCGGACGATGGGGCCGGCGATGAGCTGGGGGAACAGGGCCACGAAGGTGCCGAACTTGATGAAATTCCGCTGCACGTGGCCGTCGCCCCGGTACACGTCGATGGGGTAGCTCATGGTCTGGAAGGTGTAGAAGGATATGCCGATAGGCAGCGTGAGCCCCAGGGTGGGGATGCTGACGCCAGGGATCATGCTGATGGTCTCCGCCACCAGGTCGAAGTACTTGAAGAAAAAGAGCAGCGCCAGATTGAGGACCGTGTTGACGATCAGCACCCGCTTGGCCTTTGGCCTATCGTCCCCGGCGTGCTTGCCGGCAGCGCTCCCGGAGAGGTAACCCCCGATGAGCCGCCCGCTGACGTAGTTGAGGCAGATGGAAAAGATCATCAGCAGGATGTACACCGGCTCGCCCCAGCCGTAGAACACTAGGTTCACGATGAACAGCCACAGGTTGCGCCACCGGCCGGGGACGATGTAATACACCGCCAATACCACCGGCAGGTATATGAACATGAAAAGGATACTGGAGAATACCATGGGGGACTAATCCTCCGAATCGTCGTCGTTGGGTCCGAACCGGGCCAGGGGATTGGCCGCGGCGGCCTTTTTCAGCTCCGCGTTGGCCACGTGGGTGTATATCTGGGTGGTGTTTAGGCTCTCGTGGCCCAGCACCTCCTGGAGCGTGCGCACGTCCACGCCGTTTTGGAGCATCAGCGTGGCCGCCGTGTGGCGCAGCTTGTGGGGGGAGATCTGGCTGGGGTCCAGCCCGGCTTTTAATAATGTATTGCGCACCATCACCTGGATGCTGTCCACGCTGATGCGCTTGCGCCGGTTGGAGAGGAACACCGCGTTTTTGTCCACCGCCGGGATGCTCCTGCGTACCAGCAGCCAGTCGTTCAGGGCCCGGGCGCTGGCGTCGTTTAAGTAGACCTCCCGCTGCTTGTTGCCCTTGCCGTGGATGAGCAGGCTGTCCGGCCGGATGTCCGTCAGGTCCAGTCCCGCCATCTCCGAGATACGCAGCCCGCAGTTGAGAAAGAGGCACAAAATGCAGTAGTCGCGCTCCTTGTTTTTTCCGTCCACCGCCGACAGCAGCCGCTTGGATTCCTCCAGGGTCAGGTAGTGGGGGAGGGTCTTTTGGAGCTTCGGCGTGTCCAGGTCCTGGACCGGGTCGGTATCCAGCTGCTTTGTCTTGACCGTGAGGTATTTATAAAAGCCCTTGATGCTGGTGATCATCCGGGCGCGGCTGGCGGCGTTCAGCTCCCGGTCCCGGGAGAGGTAGGCCAGAAAATCATAGACCTCCGAGACGGTCACAGCGCCGTAGAAGTCCAGCCCCGCAGAACTTATGTCGACGTCCTCCAGGGCTGTGTCCCTGGGCACCAGGCCACGGGATACGTACAGGTACCTCGTGAAGGTCCGCAGGTCCAGAAAGTACGAATCCACGGTCCTTTTTGACTGTCCCTTGATGGTGTCGTGATACACCAAAAACTCCCGCACAGGCTGGGGAGCCTCGTCCCGATAGCTCATGGCATTTCCTCCGCATTATGTTAAATAATAGCAGAGGAGGAGCGGTTTGTCCATAGGCAAAATATACAGAAAATTCGGCATAATTAATATTATGCCGAATTTAGGGGAGGGCTATGGCGCCTCCGATATCAAATATGGGCCGGTCCGTGAGAAACACGCTCCCGAGGCCGTTTTCTGCCAGAAATCCGACGATGCACTCTCCGTCGGGATGTCCGTCCAGCGTTCCGGTGAACGCCATGGTGTCGTCACTTATCTTAAACGCTGCTCCTCCGATGAAGCCGTACGGAAATCCCTGCAGTCCGATGTGGCCCGGCGTGATGTCCAATACATTTATATTACAGTTTTTCGCGGCTCTGGAGACGCCTGCGTCCGCCGTGATGATGGACTGGTCGTTCACCACAAGCGCAGCGCAGCGGGTGTAGCCCTGGGCCACATGCACCGGACGCCGCGGCAGACCGACAGCGCGGCCGGGTCGGCGGTATCGGGGTCATATATAATGTACCTCCCCGTGTGGCAGATGCACAGTCCCGCGTCGCCGGGATAGACCGAGCCCTGCCGCCGGGCGGCTGGCCGGACCGTATATCCCCTATTAGTTAAATAATTCACAATATGAGGATATATTCCCCGGGCCGCCACAGCTTGTCCGTCAGAAACAAAAACAGACAGGTCCGCGTGACCGGCCAGACGCGGGTCGATATCGGCGTTATCTGGCAGCCAGAGCACGTCGGTACCGCATTTCGCAAGGCCCGGCTCCAGCAGCGCCCGGTACCTCCCCCCTATCAGCAGCGTCACAGCGTCTTTTCCACCGCCTCCCGCAGGGTCTTCACCGCGATGAGCTGCAGGCCGGCGGGCGGCTTCAGCTCCCCCCGGACCCTTGACGGGATGACGCACTGGGTAAAGCCCAACCGGGCGATCTCGGATAGGCGCTGATCCAATGCCTGGACGCTGCGTATCTCGCCGGTGAGGCCCACCTCCCCCACCGCTGCCAGCTTGTCCGGCAGGGGCGTGTCCCGGAAGCTGGAGGCGATGGCGAGGCAGGCGGCCAGGTCCGCGGCGGGCTCGTCCAGCGTGAGGCCGCCCACCACGTTTACATAGGCGTCGCTGCCGCCCACGTTCATGCCGCCCCGCTTCTCCAGCACTGCCAGCAGAAGATACAGCCGGTTGTAGTCAAAGCCGTTGGAGGTGCGCCGGGCGCTGGAAAAGCCAGACGGGGCCACCAGCGCCTGGACCTCCGCCAGGATGGGACGGCTGCCCTCCATGACGCAGGCCACGCAGGTGCCGGGCACGTTCACGGGCCGCCCCGCCAGCATGACCTCCGAGGGGTTCGGCACCTCCCGCAATCCCTCCCGGCGCATCTCGAACACGCCGATCTCGTTGGTAGAGCCGAAGCGGTTTTTCTCCGCCCGGAGGACCCGGTAGCTTAGGCTGCCGTCCCCCTCAAAGTACAGCACGCAGTCCACCATGTGCTCCAGCACCTTGGGCCCCGCGATGGCCCCCTCTTTGTTCACGTGACCCACCACGAAGGCGGTGAAGCCGGAGGATTTGGCCAGCTGCATGATCTCCATGGCGCACTGCTTCACCTGGCCCACGCTGCCGGGCGCCGTGGCGATGTCGGGATCATATATGGTCTGGACCGAGTCGATGATGACGAGCTCCGGGCTCAGCTCCTCGATGGCCGCCACCACGTCGTTCAGGTCCGTACCCGCCAGGACATACACGCTGTCCCGGCTGACGCCCAGCCGCTGGGCCCGCATCTTCAGCTGGTGCTCGCTCTCCTCGCCGGTGACGTACAGTATCTTCTCCCGCTGGCCGATGTGGCCGCAGGCCTGGAGCAGCAGCGTGGACTTGCCGATGCCCGGCGCGCCGCCAAACAGCACGATGGACCCCCGGACGGCGCCGCCGCCCAGCACCCGGTCCAGCTCCTGGATGCCGGTGGAAAAGCGGAGCTCATCCGTCTCGTCCAGCTCCGAGAGCATTTTCGGCACGGACCGGCGCAGGGGCTTCACCTTCACGGCGGCCTTGGGCGCGGCGGGAGCCTCTGTCAGGGTGTTCCACGCTCCGCAGGCCGGGCACCGGCCCATCCACCGGGGCGTCTCATTGCCGCAGGCGGAGCAGAAAAATACCGTTTTCTCTTTCATGTGACCGTACCTCTTGTGTATTGCATGTAGGACGCCAGCAGCACTGCCGCCAGCTCCAGGCGGTAGGCGTCCGTCTTCAGCTTGATAAGCTCCTCCGGGTTGGAGAGAAACCCGCACTCCACCAGCATCGCCCGGCAGGCCGCGTTTTTCATGAGATACACGCCCCGGTCGGCGGGCGCCGCCACCCGGCGGTTGTTGGGACAGAGCTGGGCCGTCAGGTTTCCTTGCGTGAGCTTTGCCAGCTCCTCGCTGCCCGCCTCCGCGCCGTAAAAGACCTGGATGCCGGACGGCGCCGCAGCCGGATACTTATTCTGGTGTATGCTCAATAGCACCGCCCCCGGCGTGGCGTTTATGAGCTCCAGGCGGCTATGCTGGTCCGCCACTTTTTTCTGGGCTATGGACTCCGCGTCTGCCGGGTAGCTGATATCGCTGCCCTGCCGAGTCATGACAGGCTCCGTGCCCCAGAACCGTGCCAGGTCCCGCAGCCGCAGGGCGATGTCCAGGTTGATGTCGCTCTCCTGGGTTCCGTCGGCCGCCACCGCCCCGCCGTCCGCGCCGCCATGCCCCGCATCGATAACCAGCACCGGCGTCTGCACCGTCTCCGACCCCGTCCAAGCTGCCCGTTTCTCCCGGACGGACAGCAGTGCCAGCATGGCCAATATGACGGTCGCCGCCAGCGGGAACCACCACTTGATTTTCAATGTCCTTTTCATCCGCTCCACCTCACAAGCAATCTATGAGGCGGGGCGGGCATGTATTCTGACCGGACCCGAAATAAAACAAAATAGAGTATAACAGCACCAGCTATTATACCCTATATTGTACCCCTGTGCAACGGTTTTCTCTTTAAATGATGATACAGATGAGGCTGTAGCCGCCGTCGTTCACCAGCCGCTGGATGGTGTTTTTCAGCCGGACGCGGATGTTGGGCGGCATGCGCAGCAGCTTGGCGGTGAGGCCCTCCTCCGCGATGTCATAGAGGGATTTGCCGAAGATATTGGACTCCCAAATGCGGTTGATGTCCCCGTCAAAGCCCTGAAGCAGGAAGCTCACGATCTGCTCGTTGGCCTTCTCGCCGCCCACCACCGGCGTGACCTCCGTCTCCACCTGGGTGCGGAACAGGTGGATGGCCGGGGCGCTGGCCTTCAGGCGCACGCTGTGCCGCCCGCCCTTGGTGATGATCTGGGGCTCCTCCAGCACCAGCTCCTCCGGCGTGGGCATGATGATGCCGTAGCCCGTCTCCCGGGCCTGCTCCAACGCCTCGTGCACGTGGTCATACTCCGTCTTCAGTCGTCCCATGGACTGCAAAAGCTCCATGAGATCCCCGTCGTCGCATATCTCAAAGCCGGACTGCTCGCTGATGGTCTTGTAGTAGAGCGACGGCTCCAGCTCCACCACCGCCGTGGCCGCGCCGGCTCCCGCCTGGACTGCGGATATCCTGGCGCCGCTTATAAGCTCGCTGTGCCCCATGGCCTCCATGCAGCCGTAGGCGTCCTGGAGGGCGTGCATGCGCCCGCCGGCCTCCAGCAGCATGCCGTACAGGGTCTTTTTCAGCTCGCTGTCCTCTGGCAGGGCTTCCGCCCAGCTGGGCAGCCACAGGCTCAGCTCCGTCAGCGGGAACTGGTAGAGAACCGCCTTCATCACGGCGTGGATGTCCCCGCCGTCCATGTCCTGACAACTGACGGGCATGCATGGCACGCCGTACCGGGCGGACAGCTCTTCGGCCAGGGCCCTGGCGGCGTCGCTCTCCGGCTGGACGGAGTTGAGTACCACGGCGAAGGGCTTGCCGATCTCGTGCAGCTCCCGGATGACGCGCTCCTCGGCGGCCACGTAGTTCTCCCGGGGGATATCACAGATGGTGCCGTCGGTGGTGATCACAAGGCCGATGGTGGAGTGCTCGGCGATGACCTTCCGGGTCCCCTCCTCCGCCGCCCTTGTCATGGGTATCTCATGGTCGTACCAGGGGGTGGTGACCATGCGCTCCTCCCCGTCCTCATATAGGCCCTCAGCGCCGGGGACGATGTATCCCACGCTGTCGATGAGCCGCACGGACGCGGATGCGCCGTCGTCCAGGGATATGTCCACGGCCTCCTCGGGCACGAACTTGGGCTCCGCGGTCATGACGGTCCGGCCGGACCCGGATTGGGGCAGTTCGTCCCTGGCGCGCTCTTTTCGGTATACGTTTTCAATGTTGGGGATGACCAGCGTCTCCATAAAGCGCTTGATAAAGGTCGACTTCCCCGTCCGCACCGGCCCGACGACGCCAAGATATATGTCGCCGTCCGTCCTGCGGGCAATATCCTCATAGATGCTGTCCACAAATGATCCCTCCATGGCGTGTTTGGTACAACATACGCCGTGGAGGGCTCGTTTATGACATGGTTTTCGATTCAGAAAAACTGCGCCGTCTGGCCGTGGACGCCGCTCACGCGCACGTCCAGCCCGGGGAAACCGGCTGCCAGCCAGCCCCGCAGCACCGGCACCACCACGTTCTCCGTGCAGAAGTGGTCGCCGTCGATGAGGTTGAGGCCCAGGTGCTTCGCCAGCAGGAACTGGTCATATTTGATGTCCGCCGTCACATAGGTGTCGCAGCCCAGCGCCGCGGCCCGTGGGACGTCGCTGCCGCCGGAGCCGCCGCACACGGCGATATGCTCTACAGGCCGCCCGCCGTCATGGTACCGCAGGCCACCCGATGCCAGCACTGATTTTGTATTGGCCAGGAAGTCGGAAAACGCCATGGGCTTCGGCAGCTCCCCTATCCGGCCGATGCCCGACTCCGGGTCCAGCACGCCGGTCACCGTGCCGCCCAAGGCGGCCATGAGCGCGTCGTTCACGCCGCCCTCCGCCGCGTCCAGGTTGGTGTGCATGCAGATGGCCGCGATACGGTTTTCCGCCAGGGCCAGGGCCCTCTCCCCCTCCCAGGTGGCGTCCGTGACGCTTTTCAGGCCGAAAAACAGCGGGTGGTGGCTCACGATGAGCTCCGCGCCCATGCCGGCCGCCTCCCGGATGACATCATCTGTGATGTCCAGGGCCACCAGGACCCGGGAGACCTCCGCGCCGCCGCGGCCCACCAGCAGGCCCACGTTGTCAAAATCCATCTTACTGGCCACCGGAGCTTTTCGGTCCAGCAGATCAAATATATCCTGCACAGTGGTCATCTCAAAGTCTCCTTTTTATCTCGTCATATGCAGCCATCAGCCGGGCCGCCGCCTCGTCATATGGCGCCGCCTTGGCCGCCCGGGCGCGCATGAGGGCCAGATACTCCCCGAAAAGCGGGTCAGGCCCGATCTGGTCCATCCGCCCCAGGTGCAGCTCCGCCTCGGTATAGGTCCCCGCCGCGCCGCCTCTTGCTGTGAGGATGGGATAGATGCGCCCGGCGTCCTTCACCAACCATTCCGATGTGATATCATACCCACTCGATATGAGCCAGCGGCGCAGTTCCGCCCGTTTGCTCTGGGGCGACAGGATGAGCGTGGGCCCCTCCCGCGTCCAGGTCGCGGCGGACAGGATGGAGACGATAGTCTCCCCGCCCATGCCGGCCACGGTCACCGCAGCGCCGGGCGCCTGCTCGATGCCGGTCAGGCCGTCCGTCAGCACCAAGCGCACCTTGTCCGACAGACCGGTCTCCGCCACCAGCGCGGCGGCGGTGCGCAGGGGTCCGGGGCGGATGTCCGTTCCGATGGCCCACGGCGAACGCCCGGTCTGGACCAGCCAGACCGGGAGCATGGCGTGGTCGGTCCCCACGTCGATCACGGGCGTATGCTCCGGCACCAAAGCCGCCAGGGCGGCCAGCCGGGATGAGAGGCGGATAGGCATAATAAAAAAGCGGCGGGAGCTACCCGCCGCTCTCGTCAGTTACGCATGCGCGGCAATATAGTCGTTGACTTCCTTCACAAAGGGCTCCACCGGCACACCGTGGGCGGCGCAGGCCTGCTCCACGCTCTCGCCGGTGGCGAAGGCGCAGCCCAGGCAGTGCATGCCGATGCGCTCGAAGAGGGGCTGGGTCACAGGGGCGTTGAGCATGATATCATAAACGATGGTGTCTTTGGTGACCTGATACATGGTAGATGTCCTCCCATTTCATAGTTATCAGCTATGCTTATTATATCATCTATCCGGCAGATTTCAACATAAAAATAGAGGAAGCCGCTACGCTTCCTCTATTTTCAGGAAAGATCTGTTATATCTCAGATCTCACCGGCGCGCATCTTCGCGAAGCACTCGCTGCAGTAAACGGGACGGTCGCTCTTGGGCTCAAAGGGCACGCGAGCCTCGCCGCCGCAGGCAGCGCAGGTAGCGGTGAAGAACTCCCGGGGGCCACGGGCAGCGGCCTTGCGGGCGTCACGGCAGGCCTTGCAGCGCTGGGGCTCGTTCTGGAAGCCACGCTCCGCATAAAACTCCTGCTCACCGGCGGTGAATACGAACTCCTGTCCGCATTCCTTGCATACAAGTGTCTTGTCTTCGTACATGGTGGTTCCTCTCTTTAGATGTGAATGGTATATTTGCGAACAGCTTACCAGCTGCTAACGCCTGGAGGACAGTCTTGCCAGCTTGCGCCGTATGCGCTGGATGGCATTGTCAACGGCTTTTACATCCTTTCCCACTGCCTGGGCCATCTCCTCATAGGTGAGGCCCTGCAGATACAGCCGGAGCGTCTCATGTTCAAATTTGGACAAGCTCCGCGAATAGGCGGAAAGGAATTCTTTTTCGGTCTCTCTGGCCAGGACCTGCTCCTCGGGGCCGCGCTGATAATAACGGGCATCTAGGGACTGGGAACCATCTGAGAGGACTTCATCATAGGGAACGCCGTCGTTGAGCGGGGCGTTCTTTTTTCTCCCTGCGCTGCGGATGGCGGACCGGATGCGGTTGTGTATACATATCTCCGCGTAGGTCTTGAAGGAGGCGCTTTTTGTCTCGTCATACTCCCGGATGGCCGAGAGCAGGCCAAGCATCCCTTCCTGAATCAGATCCTCGCTGTCACCGCCGGACAGGAAGTACGGACGGGCGCACGCACGCACCACGCGGATATACCGTTCGGCCAACGCTTCCTCAGCCCCGGCCTCCTGCTGCGTCACCAATGCCTGCAGCTCCTCGTCCGAAATGTTTATATAATTTTTCATTCTGATCTTGATTAAGCACCATTATATTCAAATATTGAAGGATGTCAAGCACTTTTGCGAAAATGTTAGGGAAATAACAATTTGTGGAAAAATTCCTGCACACCCCTATAATTTTGCCATTTAAAGTTTTAAATTTCAAGCTTTTCCTGGCCCAAAAACGGGATGCCCAGGTGTTCATAGGCCTTGCGGGTCACGCAGCGGCCCCGCATGGTCCGGGTCATATACCCCTGCTGGAGCAGGAATGGCTCATAGACGTCCTCCAGGGTCACGGCCTCCTCGTTGATGGTGGCGGCCAGGGCCTCCAGCCCCACCGGCCCTCCGGCGTAGAACTGGATGATGCTCCGAAGCATCTCCCTATCTACGTGGTTCAGACCGGCCTTGTCCACGTCAAGACGCTGCAGCGCCTCATCGGCAATGTCCCTCGTGATGACGCCCTCCCCCTTCACCTGGGCAAAATCCCGGACCCGCCGGAGCATCCGGTTGGCGATGCGGGGCGTGCCCCGGCTGCGGGAGGCGATCTCCTCCGCGCCGTCGGGCATGATCTCCACGCCCAATATCCCGGCGCTGCGCTCCACGATCCGGCGCAGCTCAGCGGGGGTGTAGAGCTCCAGCCGGAGCGTCACGCCGAACCGGTCACGGAGCGGCGCGGACAGCTGGCCGGACCGGGTGGTGGCGCCGATGAGGGTGAAGTGAGGCAAGTCCAGCCGCACGGAGTTGGCCGATGGGCCCTTGCCCAGGATGATGTCGATGGCGTAGTCCTCCATGGCGGGATAGAGTATCTCCTCCACGGAGCGGTTGAGCCGGTGTATCTCGTCCAGGAACAGGATGTCGTTTTCCTGGAGGTTGGTCAGAAGCGCCACCAGGTCGCCGGGCTTCTCGATGGCCGGGCCGGAGGTGATGCGCATGTTGACGCCCATCTCGTTGGCGATGACGCCCGCCAGAGTGGTCTTGCCCAGGCCCGGAGGGCCGTGGAGCAGCACGTGGTCCAGGGGCTCATTCCGGATCTTGGCGGCCTGGATGAAGACGGCCAGGTTCTCCTTGGCCTTCTCCTGCCCGGCGTAATCATCCAGCGTTTTCGGCCGCAGGGACGCCTCCGTGGCGTCGTCGGCCTGGAAGGACGCGGTGGTCAGTACGGGCTCCGGCACGTCGCTGGAAAAGTTGATGCTCACTGCGCATGTCCCCCCTTTGCTCTCAATTCATCATATTTCTGAGCGCCGCCCGGATGAGCTCATCCAGCGGCCTGGACATATCCAGCCCCTGGATGGCCTGGGTGCACTCGCTGCGGCTGTAGCCCAGCACCGTGAGGGCGCTCATGACGTCCGCCAGTTTGGCCTGGCTGTCAACGCCGGGGACAGCGGCGGCGGAGCCGCCCAGACCGACCGCCTGCTTCTCCATCTTGTCCTTCAGCTCCAGGATGATCCGCTGGGCCAGGCGCTTGCCAACGCCCGGCGCGGCGGTCAGTGCCTTCTCGTCGCCGGACACGATGGCCATGCACAGCTTTTCCGGGGACGCGGCGGACAGGATGGCCATGGCCACCTTCGGACCCACGCCGGACACGGATATGAGCATCTCGAAGCACCGCTTCTCCCCCAGCTCCCCAAAGCCGAACAGCTCAAAGGCGTCCTCCCGGACCTGCTCACAGATATACAGCTTGGCGCTCTCGCCCCGATGGAGCTGAGAGAGGGTGTTGGCAGTCACCTGCACGCCGAAGCCCACGCCGCCGCACTCGATGACGGCGAGGCCCGGCTCCATATCCGTGACGGTGCCGTTCAGATGGTAGAACATGTGTTGCTGTCTCCTTCACTTCTAAGGCGGCTGGTGGCGCTTCTGGCGTGGCATATGGCCAGGGCCAGGGCGTCCGCTGCGTCGTCGGGCTTTGGCGGCGTCTTGAGTCCGAGGAGCCGCTGGACCATGTAGATGACCTGCTGCTTCTTGGCGTTGCCGTAGCCCACCACGGCCTGCTTCACCTGCATGGGCGAATACTCGTGGACGGGCACGTTGCTGCGGTAGGCGCTCAGCAGGATGACCCCCCGGCCGTGGGCCACGGCGATGCCGGTGGTGATGTTCTTGGTGAAGAAAAGCTCCTCCACCGCGATGGCCTCCGGCGCAAAGGTGACGATGATCTCGTTGAGGTCATTGTAGATCATGTCCAGCCGGGGCGACAGGGCCGTGTTGGGCGGCGTGGATATGACGCCGCAGGCCACATAGGTGTTCTTTCCGTTCACGGCGTCGATGACGCCGAAGCCCACGGTGCCCACGCCGGGGTCGATACCCAGTATCCTCATGGCGCGCCGCCCCCCTGGAACCAGGCCCGGGCGGTGGCCATATCCCGGTGTATCTGCCCGGAAAGGCTGTCCGTGTCGGGGAAACGCTGCTCTGGCCGGATGAACTTCAAAAACTCCACCCGCACCCTCTCGCCGTACAGCTCCCCGGCGTAGTCCAGGATGTTGGTCTCCACCGTCACGGCGCCGTCGCTCTGAAAGGTGGGCCGCACGCCCACGTTCGTCACCGCCGGAAGGGCCTCGCCGTCATGCCGGACCAGGGTCACATACACGCCGTACCGGGGCGCGGCCACGCCCGGGGGCAGCTGGGTGTTCACGGTGGGCGCGCCGATGCGGCGGCCCCGCTGATAGCCGTGCTCCACCCGGTGGCTGATGGCGTAGGGGTGGCCCAGGTACCGTGCAGCCTTTTCCACGTCGCCGGCCGTGACCAGCTCGCGGATGTAGGTGGACCGCACGGTGACGCCGTCCAGCACCACCTCGTCCACGATGTCGCAGCCCAGGCCGTTTTCCCCGCACCAGGCCGCCAGGCGGGCCGCGGTGCCCTCGCCCCGCCAGCCGCAGCAGAAATCCCCGCCCATCACCAGATGGACGGCGCCCAGGTCATCCTTCACCAAGCGGATGAAGTCCTGCCAGGGGGTGCGCATGAAGGTCTCGTCAAAGTGGAGCACCACGATGTCATCGATGCCCCCCACCTGCCGGATGAGCTCCAGCCGGTCCTCCAGACCGCCCAGCAGCTGCACGGGCTTACCAAACACCACCTCGTCCGGGTGGGCGTCGAAGGTGATGACCGCGGGGCTCACATCCAGGTCCGCCGCCCTCTCCCGGGCGGTGAGCATCAGTGCCTGATGGCCCAGATGTACCCCGTCAAAAAAGCCCAGGGCCACCACACGTTTCGTCTTATCCACCGGCCTCACCTCCCGGCAGGATGAGGTCAAGGGGCAGGATGTACTTTTCCGGGTCTGACCTTATCTCCTCCAGGGTGTGGGCCTGGTCCACGGTGAACCGCCCGGCCCGGACCCGGCGCAGGGCGCTCATGCACCCGCCGCAGCCCAGCGCGTCGCCGATGTCGGCGCAGAGGGTGCGGATGTAGGTGCCCTTGGAGCACTCGATCTCCAGGCCCCAATCCCCCGCCTCGTCCCGGTCCGTGACGGCCAGGCGGTGGATGGTGATGGGCCGGGGCTCCCGCTGGACCTCCCCGCCCCGCCGGGCGATCTCATAGAGCTTTTTGCCCCGGATCTTGATGGCGGAGTACATGGGCGGCAGCTGCATGATAGGCCCACGGAACCTATCCAGCACCGCCTCGATCTGCTCCAGGGTGCGCTCCCCGCCGTTTTCCTCCAGAACGGTGCCCCAGATGTCCTGGGTATCCGTGCGGACGCCCAGCCGCATACGGGCGGCGTATTCCTTGGCGTCGTTCTCCGCGTATTTGGCCGCCTTGGTGCCCTTTCCCGTCAGCACCACCAGAAGGCCGGTGGCATTGGGGTCCAGGGTGCCGGTGTGGCCGATATGCCTCTCATGGAGCACGCCCCGCAGATGGGCGCACACGTCCATGCTGGTCCACTCCATGGGCTTGTCCACGAGCAGTATCCCGTCCATCAGAGCGCCTCCAGGATGTCCCGGACGATGATCTCACGGGTCCTCTCCGGCGTGTCGCTGACCGTGCACCCGGCGGCCATTTTGTGCCCGCCGCCCCCGTGGAGGGCGCACACGGCGGAGGAGTCGAAATCCTGGCCGCTGCGCATACTGATCTTGCACTGGCCCGGCTTCATCTCCCGGATGGTCACGGCCACGCGGTTGCCTGCCACGCGGCCCGCCAGGGACGCCAGGTCGTCGCAGTCGTCCTCCGTGGCCCCGGACTTTTCCATCATGTCCAACGTCACGGTGGCCACGGTGACGCAGCTATTGGGACCGAAGCGCATCATGCCGCTGTAGATCATGCCCTCCAGCCGGAGCCGGGCGTAGGAGAACTGCCGGAAAAGGTCGTGGTTGATGGTCCGGTAGTCTGCCCCGGCCTCGATGAGCGCGGCCGCCGCCCGGTGGGTGCCGGCGTCCGTGTTGGCGTATACAAAGCAGCCGCAGTCGGTGCTGACGGCGATGTACAGAAGACTGGCAGCCGGCTGGTCCAGCAGGTCCAGGGCCTGGGCCAGCTGGAGGATGATCTCACCGCAGGAGGCCTTCTCCGGCTGGCACAGGAGCCGCGCGGCATACTTGGAGTTGGTGGGATGGTGGTCGATGCAGAGATCGATGGTCCCCTGCCGGACGTACTTCTCCGGGAACAGGTTCTCCGACGCCAGGTCCACCGCCACGGTGCGCTGCGGCATAAATCCCTCCGGCGCGATGTAGGGCGCTACCCACGCCTTATAGGATGCCGTCACCTGGGGGTTATCGTAGAGATACGCCGTCTTGCCCATCCGGCGCAGGATATGACAAAGGGCGGCGGCACTGCCAAGCGTGTCGCCGTCCGGGCGGATATGCGTCAGGAGCAGATATCCGTCGTTGTCCTTCAGATATTCCAGGCAATCATGGATGGTCATCGTCATCGTCATGTTGAATGTCCAGGTCGTTGATGAGTTTATTGATATAGGCGCCGTGGGCGATGGAGTCGTCCAGCTGGAACACCAGCTCCGGGGTGAACCGCAGGCTGAGGCTGCGGCCCACTTCCCTGCGCAGATAGCTGGACACGGACTTGAGCCCCTGCATCAGGGTCTTGGGGTCGTACTCCCCCAGCACGCTCACGTACACCTTGCAGTAGTGCATGTCGCTGGTGGTGTCCGTGTGGGTGATGGTGAGCATGTCGCCCTGGTGCAGGCGGGGGTCCTTGAGCTCAGGCAGCTTCTCCGCCAGCACCCGCCGGATGTCGTCGTTGACGCGCTCGATGTGATGACTAGCCATTGATCTGCTCCATCACAAAGCACTCGATAACATCCTGCTCCTTGATGTCGTTGAACTTATCCACCTGCATGCCGCACTCGTAGCCGGAGGCCACCTCGCGCACATCGTCCTTGAACCGGCGCAGAGACGCCAGGGAGCCCTCGTACACCACCACGTTGTCCCGCAGGACACGGACCTGACAGCTGCGCTGGATCTTGCCGTCCAGCACGTAGCAGCCGCAGACGGTGCCCACCTTGGAGACCTTGTAGGTCTGGCGGACCTCGGCGTGGCCGATGATCTTCTCCTG
>CANQIH010000012.1 GCA_947624035.1 uncultured Oscillospiraceae bacterium
GTCCGGGCCAGGGAGCCGCCGAAGGTCAGACCCTTGCCGGTGATGACGCCGCCCTCGAACCGGTCCACGATGCGCTTATACTGGCCGTAGAGATAGGCCACCTCACGGCCGCCTACGCCGATGTCGCCGGCGGGGGTATCGGTGAACTGGCCGATGTGGCGGTAGAGCTCGGTCATGAAGCTCTGGCAGAAGCGCATGACCTCGGCGTCGCTCTTGCCCTTGGGGTCAAAGTCAGAGCCGCCCTTGCCGCCGCCCATGGGGAGGGTGGTCAGGGAGTTTTTCAGGATCTGCTCGAAGCCAAGGAACTTGATGACGGACAGGTTCACGGAGGGGTGGAACCGCAGGCCGCCCTTGTAGGGGCCGATGGCGGAGTTGAACTGCACACGGTAGCCCCGGTTGACCTGCACGTTCCCGTTGTCGTCCACCCAGGGGACGCGGAACTCGATGACGCGCTCGGGCTCCACGAACCGCTCCAGAAGGGCCGCTTTCTCCCACTCGGGATGCTGGTCGATGACCAGCTCCAGGGACTCGAAGACCTCCCGGACGGCCTGGAGGAACTCGGGCTCGTGGCCGTCCCGCTTCTCCACCTGTTCGTAGACGCGCTTAAGATAAGCATTAGTGATCATAATGGCACCTCTTATTCTCTTCCATAGTATTTGTGATTATATAGTATGTTTGTCCAATGCGCAAGGGATTGGGATTTTTTTCTGAAAAACTGTTAGAGATGCCATTAGAAGCTGAACTTTTAGCGCTTTAATTTATTAAAAATGCTGATAAACTGGAAGCTGCCGGACATAGCAATGCCTCCCGCATCCAAGGATGCGGGAGGCATTTCAGGTCATTATCGGTCTTTACTTTTGCAGATAGGAGGTGACGAGCTCCTGCAGCAGGTCGTCCCGATCCAGACGGCAGATCAGCGCGCGGGCGTTGTTGTAGTTCGTGATGTACGTCGGGTCCTCGGAGAGGATGTAGCCAACGATCTGATTGATGGGGTTGTAGCCCTTCACAAGCAGCGCACTGTACACACTGGACATGATCTCCCGGATCTCCGCGCTGTGATCCAAGACCTTAAATTTGCGGGTGGAATCTTCCATGCTCATATCCCTCCTCGTCTGGATGATCTGCGTGGGGCCTGTCCGTCGTTATGGGCGGCCTCGCCCTCACAAAAAGCAGTATAACATACTTGCCGGTAAAAAATGTTACAAAATGATTAAGAATTTCACCGCTTTAGCGGATAGACGCGCCGTGCACCTCCGCCAGGGCCTTCAAAATGGCGTTCATGGTCTCGGCGGTGTGCTCCTCGGTGAGGGTCTGGTCCGCGGCCCGCAGGGTCAGGGCGAAAGCCACGCTCTTGCTGCCCACGGGGATGGGGGCGCCGGTGTACACGTCGAAGAGCTTGACGCTCTCCAGGTAGGGGGCGCCGGCGGCGGTGATGGTGTCCACCAGGGCGGCCACGGGGATGTCGTCCCGGCAGACCAGGGCCAGGTCACGGGTGACGGCGGGGAAGCGGGGCAGGGCCTGGAAGGTCCGCTCCGGCCCCTGGTGGGCCCGCATGGCGGCCACGTTCAGCTGGGCGTAAAGGGACTCGTGGGGCAGATCGTAGCTGTCGCAGACGGCAGGGTGGACCTGGCCCATGACGCCGATGGCCTCACCGCCCGCCAGGATGTGGGCGCAGCGGCCGGGGTGGAAGGAAGGATCGGTGCTGTCCGCCTCGAAGGTGACGGCCTCGGTGCGCATGTCCTTCAAAATGGCCTCCACGCAGCCCTTCAGCTGGAAGAAGCCCGCGCCGTCGCCGTACTCGCCCAGCACCAGCCACATCTGCTCGTCGGCCAGGGGGCTGTCCGCCAGGGGATGGAACACCTTGGCCCGCTCATAGAGCCGGACGGCGGGGTTGCGCCGGGAGGCGTTGGTGGACATGACCTCCAGCATGGAGGGCATGGGGGTGGTGCGCATGACGCTCCGGTCCTCGCCCAGGGGGTTCTGGATGATGAGGGCCTGGCGCAGGGGGGAGCCGGCGGGGAGCCGTATCCTGTCCCAGGCGGTCTTGCTGCCGAAGGAGTAGGTCAAAATCTCGTTGAAGCCCATGGCCTGGCACAGGGCGTTGAGCCGGTTCTCGAAGGTCTGCTTCTCGTTCCAGCCGCCCTGAGCGGTCTTGCCCCGCATCATGGTGGACTCCACGGTGTCGTAGCCGTAGAACCGGGCCACCTCCTCGGCGATGTCGGAGTAGTGCTCGATGTCGCTGCGCCAGGAGGGGACGCGGATGATGTCGCCGTCCACGGTGAAGTCCAGCTTCTCCAGCACGGAGACCATGAAGTCCCGGGAGATATCGGTGCCCAGCAGGGCGTTGACGCGCTCCGGCTGGAGCTTTACGGTCTTCTGGATGTAGGGGCTGGCCACCACGTCGATCATGCCGTCGATGACGTCGCCGGCGCCCAGCATCTCAACGAGCTCACAGGCCCGCTGGACCGCGGGGACGGTCCCCTCGGGGTCCAGGCCCTTCTCGAACTTGCCGGAGGCGTCCGTGCGCATGCCCAGGGCGATGGCGGTCTTGCGGATGGAGGTGCCGTTGAAGTTGGCCGACTCGAACACGATGGTCTTTGTGTCATCCACGATCTCGGAGTTGCCGCCGCCCATGACGCCAGCCACGCCGATGGGCTTTTCCGCGTCGGCTATGACCAGCATGTTGGGGGTCAGGTCCCGGTCGTTGCCGTCCAGGGTGGTCAGCGTCTCGCCAGGGGCCGCCCGGCGGACGATGATCTTGCTGCCGCCCACGCAGCTGTAGTCAAAGGCGTGCATGGGCTGGCCGTACTCCTGCATCACGTAGTTCGTGATGTCCACGATGTTGTTGATGGGACGGATGCCAGAAGCGCGGAGCCGCCGCCGCAGCCAGGCGGGGGAGGGCTCGATCTTGATGTTCTTCACCATCCGGGCGGTGTACCGGGGGCAGAGCTCCGGCTCGTCGATCTGGATGGAGAGGTAATTCTTGATGTCGTCCCCGGAGCCCTTCACGGCGGGCTCGTGGAGATGCAGCTCCGTGCCGAAGGTGGCCGCGGCCTCACGGGCCAGGCCGATGACGC
Organism: uncultured Oscillospiraceae bacterium; assembly: GCA_947624035.1. Lineage (GTDB taxonomy): Bacteria > Bacillota > Clostridia > Oscillospirales > Oscillospiraceae > CAJOIG01. Next base: position 3,078 of record CANQIH010000012.1, read on the forward strand.
TCAGGCAGTCCGGGCGGTTGTTGGTGATCTCGAATTCCACCACGCTGTCGCCAAGGCCCAGGACCTTGATGATGTCGTCCCCAGGCTGGCAGGGCTCCTGCATGATGAAGATGCCGTTCTCGATGGCGTAGGGGTAGTCGTGGGTGTCCAGGCCCAGCTCCGCCAGGGAGCAGAGCATGCCCTCGCTCATGACGCCGCGGAGGGGCGCCGTGCGGATGGTGACGCCGCCGGGCAGGGTGGAGCCGTCCAGCGCCACGGGCACCATGTCGCCCACGCTGACGTTCTGGGCGCCGGTGACGATGGTGAGCTCACGTTCACCGCCAGCATCCACCTGGCAGATGAACATGTGATCGGAGTCGGGGTGGCGCTCCATGGCGGTGACCCGCCCGGCCACCACCTTGGAGATGCCGTCGCCGGTGCGGGTGACGCCCTCCACCTTGGACCCGGACATGGTCATGGCGTCGCAGAACTCCTTGTCGGAGACTGTGACGGTGGTATAGTCATTGAGCCATTCTCTGGAAAGATCCATTTTCTCTTACCTCCCCTTTAAAACTGCTCCAGGAAGCGCGTGTCATTTTCAAAGAGCAGGCGCAGATCGCTGATGTTGAAGCGGAACATGGCCAGCCGGTCGGAGCCAAAGCCGAAGGCGAAGCCGGAGTACCTGTCCGTGTCGATGCCGCAGCCCTCCAGCACCTTGGGGTGGACCATGCCGCCGCCCAGCAGCTCGACCCAGCCCTCGCCCTTGCAGACGGGGCAGCCGGCGCCGTGGCACTTGAAGCACTCCACGTCCATCTCGCAGCTGGGCTCGGTGAAGGGGAAGTGGTGGGGGCGGAAGCGTGTGCGGACCTGGGGCCCGTAGAGCCGGTGGACGAATTCATTGAGGGTGCCCTTCAGATCGCCGAAGGTGATGCCCTCGTCCACCACCAGGCCCTCGATCTGGTGGAACATGGGGCTGTGGGTGGCGTCCACCTCGTCCTTGCGGTAGACCCGGCCCGGGGCGATGATGCGGATGGGCAGGGGCTGGGTCTCCATCACGTGGATCTGCACGGGGCTGGTCTGGGTGCGCAGCAGCACGGAGTCGTCGTCGGTGAAGTAGAAGGTGTCCTGCCGGTCCCGGGCGGGGTGGCCCTCGGCGGTGTTGAGCTTATCGAAGTTATAGCTGGAAAGCTCCACCTCCGGGCCCTCGGCGATGGTGAAGCCCATGCCGATGGCGATCTCGGAAAACTCGCTGATGACGCGGTTCAGGGGGTGGGCGCGGCCGATGGATACGCTGTCCCCGGGGATGGTCACGTCCAGCCGCTCGGCGGCCAGGCGGGCCTCCAGGGCCTTCTCGCCCAGGTCCTTCTTGGCCTGCTCCAGGGCGCTGGCCAGCTCCTCGCGGATGGCGTTGGCCATCTGGCCCATCTTGGGCCGCTCCTCGGCGGAGAGGCTGCCCATCTGCTTCAGGACGGCGGTGAGCTCGCCCTTCTTGCCCAGATACTTGACCCGCACGGCCTCCAGCGCGTCCAGTACGCCGGCCTCGCGGATGGCCTTCAGGGATTCCTCCCTCAGCTGCCGCAGTTTTTGTTCCATAGTGTGTGGCTCCTTGCGTATATCAGTATATTTTTCCTCAAAATGGCGTTACGACCTTATTTTATAACACACTATTACATATTTAGCAACAGGAAACTGCGACAATTCGATTTGACGGATGGACGGCCAGAGACTATAATATGGCAAAAAGGGGGTGGGACCGTGGAGCTTTCCAGCGCGCAGAAAATGAAAGCCGCCGACCGGGAGGCCATCGACGTGCGGGGCATCCCGTCGCTCACGCTGATGGAGACCGCCGCCGGATACGTGGCGGAGGCCGCGGTCTCGCTCACAGGCGGCAGGCCCGGCCGTGCCGCGGTGTTCTGCGGCCCCGGCAACAACGGCGGGGATGGCGTGGCAGCCGCCCGGCTGCTGCTGGAACAGGGCTGGCGCGTCCGGGCCTACCTGGTGGGCGACCGCAAAAAGATGACTGTTGACACCGCCGCTATGGAGAAAAAGCTCCGGGCCGCCGGCGGCGGGTTGGTAGACTTCCGCCCGGACGACGGGACTTTGCCGGAGCTGCTGCGGGGCGCGGACGTGCTCATCGACGCCATCTTCGGCGTGGGCCTGAGCCGGGAGCTCACCGGCGGCGCCCTGGCCGCCGTCCGTTTGATGAACGATGCCGGACGGCCCATCGTGGCGGCGGACATCCCCAGCGGCGTCAGCGCCGATACCGGCGCCATCCTGGGAGACGCGGTACGCGCCGCCAAGACCGTCACCTTCTCCATGGCCAAGCCCGGCCACTTCCTGGAGCCCGGCTGCGTCTGCCGGGGGGAGCTGACCGTGGCGGACATCGGCATCCCGGAGGACATTCTGGCGGAGGCCGGCTGCGGGCTGTATGCCGTCCACGGGGAGGACCTGTCCCTGCCCAAGCGCAGTCCCCTGTCCCACAAGGGGGACTACGGCAAGGTGCTGATCCTGGCCGGGAGCGTGTCATACACCGGCGCGCCCAGCCTGGCCGCCCGGGCCGCGGTCCGCTCCGGGGCGGGGCTGGTCTATCTGGGCGTCCCGTCGAATATCTATAACATCGAGGCCGTCAAGAATGACGAGGCCATGCCATTCCCCCTGGCCTCCAACAGGGCGGGCCATCTGGCCATGGATTCCCTGGCCGCCATCCACGAGAAGCTGGCGGCATGCGACGTGTGCGTCATCGGGCCCGGTCTGGGCCGGAGCGCGGACACCGCCGCGGTGGTGTCCGGTGTGCTGAACGCGGCCAGGTGCCCTGTGGTGGCGGACGCGGACGCCCTCTGGGCCATCAGTCTGGACAGGGAGCTTTTGCGCCGCACGGAGGCCGGCCTCGTTCTGACGCCCCACGAGGGGGAGTTTGCCCTGCTGCTGGGCCATCCTGTCCGCGATAGGCTGGAGGACGCCATGACCTTCGCCCATGACTACGGCTGCGCTGTGGTGCTCAAGGGCCACCGGACCATCTGCGCCTTCCCTGACGGGAAGGGGTACGTCATCGACGCCGGGAACCCCGGCATGGCCAAGGGCGGCAGCGGCGATGTGCTGGCCGGCGTCATCGGGGCCCTGCTGGGCCAGATGCCCGCCCGGCGGGCGGTGGTGACCGGCTGCTGGCTCCACGCCCGGACAGGGGACATCTGCGCCGCCGAGCTGGGGGAGTACGCCATGAAAGCGGGAGATATCATCGAGGCGCTCTATAAGGCGCAGCGGGAGATCATGCAGTAAAGCGAGGAAAACATGTCCATGCGGAAGGCCATCGTTTCCGCACTGATGATGACCCTCCTGGTCCTGCCGGGCTGCGGCGGCCGGGAGAGAACGGAGGCGGCCTTTCTTAGGCTGCGGCAGGCGGTGACCGACGCATCCTGCGTCACGGCCACAGCGGAGATATCCGCCAACTACGGCGGCGTGGTGTCCGCCTATACGGTGGAGATGACCTATGACGGCCGGGAGACGGTGATGGAGCTCACAGCCCCCGCCACCGTGGCGGGCATCCGGGCCAGCGCCCGGCAGGGGGAGACCGCCGTGGCCTATGAAAATGTGGCGCTGGGGGCCGGGCCCCTGGACCCGGAGGGGCTGAGTCCCGTGTCGGCTCTGCCGGTGCTGATGGACGCCATGGCCAGCGCCTATGTGGAGCTGGTGTGGCGGGACGGGGACCTGGACGCGGCGCGGCTCTATGTGGGCGATTCGTCGGTGGCCACGGTGTGGCTGGACCCGGCGGCGGGTGCGCCCGTGTGCGGGGAGATATCCGACCAGGGGGAGACCGTGATCTCCTGCCGGTTCACGGATTGGGATATCAGCTAATGCTTTGATATACAAAGGAGAAAAGAGATATGGACGATCTGAAGAAACGGACCTGGGCCGAGGTGAGCCTGGGCGCCATCGAGCACAACTACAGGGCCATGCGGGCCAAGCTGGCCCCCGGCACCCGGTACATGGGCATCGTGAAGGCGGACGCCTACGGCCACGGTGCCGTGCGGGTATCCCAGCTTCTGGAGGAACTGGGCTGCGACTACCTGGCCGTGGCCTGCCTGGACGAGGTGCGGGTCCTGCGCAAGGCCGGCATCGGCCTGCCCATCATGATCCTGGGCTTCACGCCGCCGGAGTACGCGGCGGAGCTGGCGGACCTCAAGGCCACCCAGGCCGTGGGCAGCCTGGCCTATGCCCAGGCCCTGAGCAAGCAGCTTTCCGGGACGGGCAAGACACTGAAGGTCCACGTGAAGCTGGAGACCGGCATGGGCCGCACGGGTTTCCGTGCCTTTGGCGAGGACTCCCTGGCCGACGCCGCCCAGGCGGTGCAGCTGCCCGGCCTCGCGGCTGAGGGCGTGTTCACCCACTTCTGCGTGTCCGACGGCAATGAGGAGCAGCGGCCCTTTACGAACGTCCAGTTCGATAGGTTCAAAAACGGCGTGGAGGCCATCCAGGCCAAGAGCGGCCACACCTTTGAGATACGCCACTGCACCAACTCGGGTGCCATGCTGTCCTTCCCGGGGACCTACATGGACATGGTGCGGCCCGGCGTGGCGCTGTACGGCCTCTATCCGGGGCCGGACCACGGTCACATCGACCTCATCCCGGCCATGGAGCTGAAAAGCCGGGTGGCCTACGTGGAGCGCCACGAGCCCGGCGACACCGTGAGCTACGGCCGGACCTTCACCGTGGAAAAGCCCAGCGAGATCGCCGTGCTGCCCATCGGCTACGCCGACGGCCTGCACCGTGTGCTCTCCAACAAGCTCACCGTGGCCCTGAACGGCCACAAGGTCCGGCAGGTGGGCCGCATCTGCATGGACATGTGCATGCTGGACGTGACGGGCCTGGATGTAAAGAGCGGCGACGTGGCGGAGCTCTTTGGCCGGACCATGCCCTGCGGCGACATGGCGGACCTGGCCGGGACCATCCACTATGAGCTTGTCTGCGCCGTCAGCGCCCGGGTGCCCCGGGTGTACGTGGACTGAGGTTTTCACTTCACCGTATAAAATCCTGCCATCCGTGGGAGAATAAGAGCATGTCCGTACATACAATGTACCGGGCGACTCTTTCACGGAAGGTGCTCACATGACAAATCCGGTCCGACGCGGAGACATCTTTTACGCCGACCTAAGCCCGGTGGTGGGCTCGGAGCAGGGAGGCCTGCGTCCGGTGCTCATCATCCAGAACGACACCGGCAACCGGCACAGCCCCACGGTGATCGCGGCGGCCATCACGTCCCAGGTGGGAAAGGCCCGTCTGCCCACCCACATCGAGATACAGGCCCCGGACAGCGGCCTGACCCGTGACAGCGTAATCCTGCTGGAGCAGATACGTACGCTGGACAAATCCCGCCTGCGGGAGCGCATGGGCAAATTGAGCGGCCCCACCATGACGAAGGTGGACGACGCCATCGCCGTCAGCTTTGGGCTGAACCAGTCTCTGTCGTAAACCTGGACCCCCGTTCATACAATTGGGTATGAACGGGGGTTTGATATATGGAGCTGCCGGTATACATCGACGGAAAGCGGGAGGGGACCCTGACCATGGAGCGGCATGGCGCGGCCACCGTGATACGGGCCGATATCCGGGACGTGGGCCGGGTGGTGCGGCTCAGGCTCTATGGCGACGGGGAGGGATATCTGGGCATCCCCGTGCCGGAGAACGGGCGGCAGGTGCTCACCAAACGGCTCACGGCATTGGAGATGCGGCGGCTGCCATCGGCGCCCACCTATGCCGCCGAGGCGCCCATGCGGGGGGAGGCGCGCAGGACCGCGCCGGAGCCGTCACGCATGCCAGAGCATGGAGAGACGGCGCCGGAGCGGAAGACCCATGTGGTCTGGCGGGGCGGCAAGCCCTATTATTTTTAACGGAAGATATAGGCAGAACTGGAAAAGTGTGGTATACTCATTTTATTAAACAAAAATGAGGTGATCACCATGCGGATGAGCGATCTTATCCAGAAGAAGCGTGACGGCGGCGTCCTCTCGCGGGAGGAGATACGCTGGATGATCGAGGGTTACACGGACGGCTCCATCCCCGACTACCAGATGAGCGCCATGGCCATGGCCATCTACTTCCGGGGCATGGACATCGAGGAGACCTACGAGCTGACCATGGCCATGCTGGACTCCGGCGACAGGATCGACCTCTCCGGCGTCCAGGGCGTGAAGGCCGACAAGCACTCCACCGGCGGCGTGGGGGACAAGACCAGCCTGGTGCTGTGCCCCATGGTGGCCGCCTGCGGCGTACACATGGCGAAGCTGTCCGGCCGGGGCCTGGGCCACACCGGCGGCACCCTGGATAAGCTGGAGAGCTTTCCCGGCTTTTCCATCGCCGTGTCGGAGGACGCCTTCATCAAACAGGTGAACGAGGTGGGCTTTGCCATCGCCGGCCAGACGGCGGAGCTCTGCCCGGCTGACAAGAAGCTCTACGCCCTTCGGGACGTGACCGCCACGGTGTCCTCCGTGCCCCTGATCGTCAGCAGCATCCTATCCAAGAAGCTGGCCGCGGGGGCCGATGTGATCGTCCTGGACGTGAAGACCGGCTCCGGCGCGTTCATGCAGACTGAGGAGGCGGCCTTTGACCTGGCGAAAGCCCTGACGGACGTGGGCCGCCGGGCGGGGAAGAAGGTCATCGCCGTGGTGACGGACATGGACGAGCCCCTGGGCAACGCCGTGGGCAACGCCCTGGAGGTGAAGGAGGCCCTGTCCGCCCTGCGGGGCGAATACCGAGGCGACCTCATGGAGCTCTGCCTCACCCTGGGCAGCCAGATATTGACCCAGGGCGGCGCGGCCCCAGATGAGGACGCGGCCCGGGCCATGCTGGAAAAGGCCATAGCCAGCGGCGCGGCGCTGGAGAAGTTCGCGGCCTTCGTGAAGGCCCAGGGCGGCGACCCGGCGGCGGTGTATGACACGAGCCTGCTGCCACAGGCGCCGGTGGTGCTGGAGGTGCCCTCCACGGCGGGCGGCTATGTGGGCCGCATCCACGCCGAGGATGTGGGCCTTGTGAGCATGCGCCTTGGCGGCGGCCGGGCGCAGAAGGACGACGACGTGGACCTGGCCGTGGGCGTGGTGCTGCACAAGAAGGTGGGCGGCGCCGTGGCCGCCGGGGAGAGCTTGGGCACGATCCACGCCCGGACGGAGGAGGCCGCCCGTGAGGCGGCGGATATGCTCCGGGCCTGTTTCGAGATCGGGCCGGAAAAGGCAGAGCGGCCGCCCTTCATCAAGGGCGTGGTGAAGTGACCGCCGGATAATTACAGAAAACTGAAAGGGTCCCGCTTCCATGGAAGCGGGACCCTTTGATGCTGTTTTTGAGGCGTGCGGAGAGGAAACTGCGGTGAACGGACAGTTGTAATCTTGGCAGATTCGTGATATGATGCGTAAATGGCATACAGGGCAGTCATGTAAATCGTGAAATGCTGGACGGCCCCGGGAGGAGCGATCCATGGAGGAGAAAAAGGCAAAGACCGGATATTGGCGGGGATGGCCCAAGCGCTTTCTGGCGCTGCTGGTCCCGTCGTTTTTCCTGTGCTTTACCGGCGTGTTTTTCGGCCTGCTGGACATCGTGAGCGCCAACCAGGTGTATCTCACCGTCACGGCGGGTGACCTGCTGTCCACCGCGGCCTGGGTGACTGCCGCGGCCTCCGTGGCCATCGCGGTGGTGCTGGCTTTCATCCCCGGCAAGGTCCACCGGCTGGTGTTCGCGCTGCTGCTGGGCGTCGCCGTGATGTTCTACTTCCAGGGCGCGCTGTTGAATGGCGATCTGGGCACCCTGAACGGCACCCAGTTCGACTGGCGTGCGGACGCCCCGGCGGCCTACCGGGACCTGGCCGTCTGGGGCGGCGTCATCCTGGTGCTGGCGGTGCTGGGCTGTATCAAGCCGGATTGGGTCCGCATAGGGGGCTTCATCGTCTGCGGGGCGCTTGTGGCGGCCCAGGCCGTGAGCCTTGCGGCCACCTGGGTGCAGAAGGACGGCGACGGGCCCAACTACCAGCTGTCCGGCGAGGAGCAGTTCACCCTCTCCAGCAAAGACAATATCCTGGTGCTGACGCTGGACCAGCTCTCGCCCCTCATCTTTGAGCAGGCCCTGGAGCGGGACCCCCATTTCTATGAAGCTTTCCAGGACTTCCTCTACTTTGACAACATGTCCGCCCGGTACTCCTACACGTTCCCGTCTCTCATGTACCTGCTCACCGGCAATGAGCTGGACCTGACCGTGCCCTCCCGGGAGGCGGTGTATGAGTCCTGGCACAGCGACAAAGCCCAGTACATATATGACACGCTCCACAGCGCAGGGTACAGGGTGAACCTCTTCATGGAGTCCAACTACGCGGCCCTGGGCGCGGAGAACATGCTGGGCAAGGCGGACAACGTGGTCCAGGCCGGGGACCTGGTGATCACGCCCAAGTCCTTCGCCTTCCTGCTGGACATGAGCCTGTACCGCTACATGCCAACCATCCTGAAAAACCCCTTCTGCGTGTCCACCGGCGGCATCGTGGACGTGTCCGCCTATCAGGGCGTGACGAAGCTGCACATAAACAGCGACTTCTACACCGAGCTTCTGGACGAGGGCTTGACACTCACGGACGACCACAGGGTGTTCAACTGGTACCACCTGCAGGGGGCCCACTTCCCCTACACGGTGGACTACGACGGCTTCCCCTGCGAGGAGGACGAGACCGACCGGGAGGACCAGCTCCACGGGTTCCTGACGGCCCTGGAGACGTTCTTCCAGGAGATGAAGGACCTGGACATATACGACGACGCCACCATCATCATCTCCGCCGACCATGGCTATTTCGAGTGCTTCCAGGCGGCGTTCCTCATCAAACTGCCCGGCCAGCACTTCGATACCTTCACCTCTACCAGCGCCCCGGTGGCCCAGGGGGACATCATGCCCACCATCCTGTCCCTGGTGGGTGGGGACTACAGCGACTACTGCGACGGCACCACGGTCTTTGACTGGCAGGAGGGGGACAGCCGGGTGCGCACCACCTCCGTCTGGGGCTACATGACCCAATACCCCGAGGTGGAGTGGGTGGGCAATGTGGACCAGTGGGACGCCGTGGCCAACGGCCAGAACCGGTACAACGTGTTCGGCACCTTCCACTATGACGGGGACCGGAACACCATCCTGGACAAGGAGCGCTACTGGTACTATTACGGCTATGCCGACGAGATAGAGCCCCTGTACGACTCCTTCTATTGAGAGCTATGACCGCCATACTGACAAACGCCCTGGGCCGGGTGATGGACCTGTGCTACGCCATCGTGCCGAACTACTGGATCGCCATCATCCTCTTTACCCTGCTGACCAAGATCATCCTGCTGCCGGTGTCGCTGTGGACCAACGCCAACGGCCTCAAGATGGTGTCCGTCATGCCGGACGTGAACCGCATCAAGGCTGCCTATTACGGCGACCGGGAGCGCATCGGCGACGAGCAGGCTGCCCTCTATAAGAAAAAGGGCTACCACCCCTTTTTGAGCATGATCCCCCTGGCGCTGCAGATCGTCATCCTGCTGGGGCTCATCGGCGTCATCCACACCATCGCCGGCTCAGGCGTAGCCCCCAGGCTGGGCATGGTCCCGGTGCGGGAAGGGGGATGGACCTGGCTCATGCCGTTGGGGGCGGGTCTTGCCGCCGTGGCGCTGAGCTTTGCCCAGAACCGCATCAACCCCCTGCAGCGGGAGCAGAGCCGGGCCGAGCAGATGTTCACGAACGGCATATCCGTGGGCATATCCTTCGGTCTGGGCATATTCGTGTCCGCCGGGGTGGCCCTCTACTGGATATGCTCCAACCTCTTTTCCATATTGGTGCAGCTGGCCTGCAACGCCGTCATGCCGCCGGAGAAGTATGTGGACTACGCCGCCCTGTCGGAGAGCCGCGAAGCCCTGGCCGCCCTGGATCAATTCGGCCAGACCCAGACAAAGGAGCTGAAAAAACGGGAGAAGGCGGATTACAAGCGGTTTTTCCACGTGGCCAACAAGCGCCTGGTGTTCTACTCCGAGGCCAGCGGCTTTTATAAGTACTTCCAGAACATCATCGAGGCATTGCTGGCCCGGACCAACGTGGTCATCAACTACGTCACAAGCGACCCGGAGGACCAGATATTCGAGCTGGCCAAGGGCGAGCCCCGCATCCAGCCCTACTACATAGGGGAGCGGAAGCTCATCACCCTTTTCATGAAGATGGACGCGGACATCGTGCTCATGACCATGCCCGACCTGGAGACATACCACTACAAGCGCAGCTATGTGCGAAAGGACATCGAGTACGTCTACGTGTTCCACGGCATCTTCTCCGGCCTCGTGACCCTGCGGAAGGGGGCCCTGGACCACTTTGACACCCTTCTCACACCCACCCCTGGCTTTGAGGAGGAGATGCGGGGCTACAACAAAAAGCACGGTCTGCCTGACCAGAAAATGGTCCCCTGCGGCTACGGCGTGCTGGACAACATGGCTGCCGAGTATGAGAAGATGGACAAGCGGGAGAGCGCCGTAAAAACGGTGCTCATCGCGCCCTCCTGGCAGGAGGGGAACATCCTGGAGAGCTGCCTGGGTGACCTGGCGGAGCCCCTTCTGGCGGCGGGATACGACGTCACCGTCCGGCCCCACCCCCAATACATCCGCCGCTATCCCCAGAAGCTGGAAAAGCTCATGGCTGCCTGCCGGGGGTATGATGCGGGCCGGTTCCGCTTCCAGCTGGATTTCAGCTCCAACGAGACGGTGTTCTCCGCGGACGTGCTGGTGACGGACTGGTCCAACATCGGCTACGAGTACGCCCTGGCCACGAAAAAGCCGGCGCTGTTCATCGACACGCCCCGGAAGCGGGTGAACGAGGACTGGACCGACGAGGACATCGCCCGCTGCGCCCCGGACGAGAAGATACGCGGCGTCATCGGCGCGGCCCTGAAGCCGGAGGAGGTCCGGGAGAGGGCGGCCCAGACCGTGAGCGATATGATCGCCGGACGGGACGAATGGGCGGATACCCTGGAGAGCGTGCGCCGGGAGCGGGTGTATAACTTCGGTGAGAGCGGCAAGGCCGCCGCCAGGTACCTCATCGAGCGGATGCTGGCCAACGAGAAGAGAGAACGGGAGGACTGACCCTTGACCATACAGTGCGACAACTCCTATATCCCTGAGGTGCTGGAATACATCGGCGAGGGAAAGTACCAGTGCTTTTACCTCTACATGGACCTTCTGGAGTATGGCGCCCAGGGACAGGACGTGGGGCTCTGGCTCTGTGGCGACGGGGAGGAGATACGGGGCGTGGCCTACCGGTATTTCGACACGCTGCACCTCTACAGCCGTGGCCAGTTCCCCGCCCATGACGCCCTGGGCCTGGTGGACGAGCTGCGGCCCAAGTGCGTCACCGGCTCCCAGGCCAACATCGATAGGATATACGGCCGGACAAAGGACGACTACGCCTACGAGCTGAGCCACATCATCACCACCCGCCGGTACATGGATGGCGGCAAGTGCGGCCTTGCTGTCCGCGAGGCGGGGGAGGAGGATATACCGGAGGCGGCGGCCCTCATGATGAAGGAGCCCATCTACAGCAGCGTATACACCTACGAAGGCCTGTGCCAGCAGCTGACGGATAGGATGCGTACCGGCTTTGGCCGCCTGTTCGTCATGCGGGACGAGACGGGCCGCCTGGCGGCCGCCAACGCCACCAGCGCCGAGACCCGGGACATGGCTGTCATCAGCGGCCTCGTCACCGACCCGGAGCTCCGGGGCCGGGGCCTGGGCCGGGCCATCACCGCCAGCACCTGGAACCTGGTGCGCCGGGAGGGCAAGCGGGGCCTGGCCTTCTTAGGAGCGGAGAACGAGGGCACCGTGGCCCTGCACAAGAAAATGGGCTATGAGTTTTTGGGCCTGTACGCCAGGCTCCTCAGGGAGGACTGAATATGCAGGCACTGATGCTGGCGGCGGGCATGGGCAAGCGCCTGGGCGCCTATACGGACGGTCAGACCAAGTGCATGGTAAAGGTGGGGGGCAGGACCCTGCTGGAGCACGCCGCGGACGCCCTGCGCATGGCGGGCATCCGCCGGTTCGTCATCGTGGTGGGCTACGAGGGGGAAAAGCTGAAGGCTTTCGCACGGGAAAGGCTTTCGGACTTCGAGCTGGAGTTCGTGGAGAACCCGGTCTACGCCTCCACCAACAACATCTACTCCCTGTACCTGGCCCGGGATGAGCTCACCCGGGATGACACCATCCTGCTGGAGTCAGACATCATCTATGAGCCCCGGCTCATCCGTATGCTGGCGGAGGCCCCGGAGCCCAACCTGGTGGCGGTGGCCAAGTTCGAGCAGTGGATGGACGGCACCATGACATTGCTGGACGAGGACGGCGTGATCCGGGAGTTCGTGGAGAAGAAGGACTTCCGGTACGACAGCGCCGATACGTACTACAAGACCGTGAACGTCTACAAGTTCAGCCGGTCCTTCTCCCAAAACCAGTATGTGCCCTTCATGGAGGCCTATATCCGGGCCTACGGGGAGAACCAGTACTATGAGATGGTCCTCAAGGCGCTGGCCCACCTGCGGTTCGCGGGCCTCAAGGCCTTCGAGATGGGGGATATGAAGTGGTACGAGATCGACGACGTCCAGGACCTGGATATCGCGAACACTCTCTTCGCCCCCGAGGGGGAGCGGCTCCACGCCTATGAGCGCCACTTCGGCGGCTTCTGGCGGTTCGGCGGGCTCCGGGACTTCTGCTATCTCGTCAATCCCTATTTCCCACCCAAGCGGATGCTGGACCAGATGCAGTATTTTTTCAACACGCTGCTCACCGATTACCCCTCGGGCATGTACGTGCAAAAGCTCATGGCGGGGAAGATGTTCGGCGTAAAAGAGGATCACCTTCTGGCGGGCAATGGCGCGGCGGAGCTCATCAACACCCTGGGCCGGACGGTGCGGGGACGGGCGGCCCTATCCATCCCGGCCTTCAATGAGTATGTGCGCTGCTTCCCCGACTGCGAGATCGTGCCCCTGGCCGGGGCCGCTCACGACTTCCGGTTCGACATGGACGAGCTGCGCCGGGCCGCCGCGGAGATGGACGATCTCTTCCTCATAAACCCGGACAACCCCAGCGGGGCCTTCCTCACAAAGGAGCAGGTGCTGGAGCTGGCGGAGATATGCAAAGAGCACGGCACGCTGCTGGTGGTGGACGAGTCTTTCGTTGACTTCGCGGACCGGCAGGTGCGGTTCACGCTGCTGGATAACGGTATCCTGGAGCGGTATCCTGATATGGTGGTCATCCGCAGCATCAGCAAGAGCTACGGCGTACCGGGCCTGCGGCTTGGCGTGATGGCCTGCGCCGATGTGGACCGGATGGAGAAGCTCCGGGGCCTTCTGCCGGTGTGGAACATCAACTCTTTCGGGGAGTACTTTTTTCAGATATATGGCCTGTACGCCGGCCAGTACGGCGCCGCCTGCGACGAGATAGGCCGCCAGCGGGCCAAGATGGCGGAAAAGCTGGCATCGTACCCGTTTCTGACCCCGTACCCGTCCCAGGCCAACTACATCATGTGCCGGGTGGACGGCATGTCCTCCAAGGACCTGGCCGAGCGGCTCTTGCGGGACAGCGACATCCTCATCAAGGATCTGTCCTCCAAAAACGGCTTCGGAGGCCGCAGCTTCATCCGGGTGGCCGTCCGGGACCAGCGGGACAATCAGGCTTTGTACGACGCTCTGGACAAGATCAGCCTTGATTAAATCCCGAATGGGTGCTATACTTCACGCAGCATCGAAAGAAAGAAGGGGATTGGCTTGAAAACGCTTCGCACGCTTTTCTATATGGTCTGCTTCAGCATCATTTTCATGACCCCGGCCCACGCCTATGTGGACCCCTCCGTGACCACCTTCGCCATCCAGGCCGTGGTGGGCGTGGTGGTGGCCGGCGGCGCCGTGGCGGGCGTCCTGTGGCGCAAGGCTAAGAAGAAAGCCATGAAGGCTCTGAACATCGACGAGAACGCCGGCAAGACCAAGGAGGCCGACCTGGTGGTCTTCGACGAGGAGAAGACCACGGAGAAAAACAAGTAAGATTTTGCACCAAAGCCTCCCTCTGATGAGGGAGGTGGCGCGGCAAAGCCGCGACGGAGGGAGAGATATTGATTTCTCTCCCTCCGTCGCCGCTTTCAGCGGCGACAGCCCCCTCGTCAGAGGGGGCCATTTTTTATGCGCTCCTGACGTGCCTTTTTGTAACGTTTTTGCTTTTGCGTCGTCTAATAGGCGTCCGGACAGGGAAAGGCGGTGAGGCTGTGGGCCGGAAGCAGGAGAACATCATATCGGAGCAGGCGCTGTGCGCCGAGTACGAGGCGGTGTACCGCTATGTCCTGACACTGTGCACCGACCCGACCGACGCCCAGGATGTGGCCCAGGAGGCATTTTTGAAGGCCATGCGCACCGCCGGGCGGTTCCGGGGCGACAGCAGCCTCTACACGTGGCTGTGCGCCATCGCCAAAAACGTGTGGATGGACCGCTGAAAAAGCAGGGCCGGGAGGCGCCTCTGGACGAGGACACGGCCCTGGCTGCTCCAGGGCCTACGCCGGAGCAGCGGGCGGAGGATAGGGATATGTCCCTTGCCATCCACCGGGTGCTCCACGGCCTCGCGGAGCCCTACAAGGAGGTCTTCTCCCTGCGGGTGTTCGGCCAGCTGTCCTTTGCCGAGATCGCCTCGCTCTTCGGCAGGACGGAGAGCTGGGCAAGGGTGACCTACCACCGGGCCCGTAAGACTATTACCGAGACATTGCGAAAGGAAGGAACGTTATGAACGAGGAGAATAAAACTGTGGCCGCGCTGCCATGCGAGGTGGTCCGGGATCTGCTGCCCCTCTACCACGACAAGGTGGTGAGCGACGGTACGGCGGCGGCGGTAAAAGCCCACCTGGACACCTGCCAGGACTGCCGGACGGAATACGACAGCCTCTGCGCGGGCCTGCCTGACCAGCAGAAGGGGGACGGCACCGGAAAGAAGTTCAAGGCCCTGATGGACCGGCAGAAGCTGAAAAAGCTCATGGCCATCGTCCTGGCGGTGGTGCTGACGGCGGCCGCCGTCAGCGGCGGCATCGCGGCCCTGAGCCAGTGGTATATCGTGCCGCTGAGCGCGGATGAGTTTGAGGTCAGGGACGTCTGCCCGATCGACACGCCGGAGGGGAAGCGGGTCTTTGTCCGCTGGTCCTACACTTATAGCGGATCGTCTGCCACCAAGAGCCGGATATCGGGCGACGGCCATACCGTCAGCATCGAGATGAAGCACCCCGTGCTGGAATGGGTGAGCGTAAAAGGACATGAGAGAAGTACTTTCTGGTTCGTGCCCGTGGAGGGGGAGATCGACGCTGTGACCTTCAACGGGGAGACCGTCTGGACAGCAGAGGATGAGACCCGGAAGTCACCTGGCTATGTGCAGGCTTTCTGGGACTGGGAACAGGCGCGGTACGATCCGGAGGGCGGAGTCACGGGCTACACTTTTGCGGACGACTATGTATATCTGCTGTTCCCGGACGGCCACGAGGAGTACTGGACCTACGATGGGGAGCAGCTGGACGAGCCCCCGGCGTCAACCGTACCGGAGATGGACTGGAGCCTGGAGGCCCCGCCCCCGGCCGATGTGTCCCCAGAAATGGAGGCACCGCCTCCGGCAGCGGATTGAATTTGGAACGCCCCCTCGTCAGAGGGGGCCGTTCCATTTCAGTATTTCTCCCGGCTTTTGAACACCAGCGCCACGATGAGGCCGAAGAAGATGGCCGCGCATATGCCGCCGGCCGCGGCGGTGAAGCCGCCGGTGAAGGCGCCCAGGAGCCCCTTCTCCGCCACGGCCTCCCGCACGCCCCGGGCCAGAAGGTTCCCAAAGCCGGTGAGAGGCACGGTGGCCCCGGCCCCGGCCCAATCGGCAAAGGGCTGGTAGAGCCCCACGGCCCCCAGCGCCACGCCGGCCACCACGTACATGGTCAATATCCGGGCGGGGGTCAGCCGGGTCAGGTCGATGAGCAGCTGGCCTATAAGGCACAGCCCGCCGCCCACCAGAAAGGTCTTCAGGAAAGTCATCACAGTATCATTCATATCAACACCTGCTGTTCTCCAGGGCCACCGCGTGGCAGATGGCCGGGATGCTCTCGCCCTGCTGGTTGGTGGTGGGGCTCATCATGGCGCCGGTGGCGGCGAACAGGAGCTTGTTCCAGTTGTGCTCCAGCATCCCGTGGAGCAGGTGGCCGCACAGCACTGACGCCGAGCAGCCGCAGCCGGAGCCGCCGGCGTGAGCGTCCTGGCCCTCGATGGCGTAGATGAGCCGCCCGCAGTCCATATACCGTACGCCTAAGTCCACGCCGTCCCGTTTGAACAGGTCCCGCAGGATGTCGGAGCCCACCACGCCCAGATCGCCGGTGACGATGGCGTCGTAGTACTCCGGGCCCCGGCCCGTGTCCCGGAAGTGGGCGGTGAGTGTGTCGTAGGCCGCGGGAGCCATGGCCGCGCCCATGTTGTTCATATCCGTCACCCCCGCGTCGGTGATGACGCCGGTGGTGATGTGGGTGACGTAGGGCCCGGGGCCGTTCTCCTTCAGGATCAGCGCCCCCGCGCCGGTGACGGTCCACTGGGCCGTGGGGGGGCGTTGGTTTCCGTACTGCAGGGGGTAGCGGTACTGCCGCTCCGCCGAGCAGAAGTGGGAGCTGGTGGCCGCCGCCGCGGTGGCGCAGAAGCCGCCGTCGATCATCATGGCCGCCAGCGATAACCCCTCCGCCATGGTGGAGCAGGCGCCGTACAGCCCGAAGTAGGGCACGCCGCACTCCCGCATGGCGTAGGCCGACCCGGCGCACTGGTTCAATAGGTCCCCGGAAAAAACATACTCCACGTCGCCGGGGGCGGTCTTGGCCTTGTCGCAGGCGATGGCGTAGCACATCTTCAGCATGGCGCTCTCCGCCTTCTCCCAGCTCTTGGCGCCGAACCGGGAGTCATCGCTGAGGTAGTCGAAGTATTTCCGCAGAGGGCCCTGGCCCTCCTTTTTGCCGCCCACGCAGGCAGCCGCCGCCACAGAGGGCTGCAATGTCAGGTGGACGGTCTGTTTTCCCAAGCGTTTCGTTTCCATGGCCCTAGTTTGCGCGCTGTTCAGCGAAAAATACACGCCGGAACCTCAGTTCCGGCGTTTTTGCATCAGGTAAATAGTATCTCTTTGAGATCGGGCCACATGGCGTGAGCGGCGCGTTCGACTGTCCGGCGGTCCCGTGTGCTCAGCGGTTCAAAGGCCGTCACGTTGAGCCTTTTGCCGGTCCGTTTCCACTTGCCGGCCACTGTGCCGCGCAGGAGCACGGCCGGGCTCACGATCCCGGCCAGGCTGAAGATGTTCCGCATATGCTGCGGCGGCAGAAAGGGGTTTTCCGTCTTCTCATAGCCCAGCATCAGCTGGTCGAAGCCGGCCAGAAACAGGCAGGGCGGCATATCGGACGCGGGCTCCCGGTCCGGGATGTGATAGTACGTCCGCCCGCCGGTCTCCCATGTTCGGACGGGCAGCTGTTCAAGGATGCCGCATATCTCCCGCTGGGGGGCCCGGAAGAAGTAGGCCGCGTCCCTGACTGTGGCGGGACCGAAGCTCGTGAAGTACCGGCGGCCAAGCTCCAGCTTCGCCCTCTCCGCATCCAGGGGCGTAAAGGGAGGGCAGAGGCGAAACGCCTTTTTCTCCTGTACCCTATAGGCGATTGTTCCGTTTTCGCACAGGGCCCGGATGGCGCCGCCCCAGGGGTCAAAAACGCTCTCCGCCTCGCGCTCTGTCATGCCGTGGGCGGCGCAGAGGGAGCGCAGTCCGTCCCGGGTGCCGGTCCCCGCGGCGACGCCGCCTGTGATCAGGTCCGCGAAATACGCCTTGCGGGGCCCGTCGATGCGCTCGTCCGCCGCCAGCGTGTCACAGGGGCGCAGCTCCCGCCTACGGTCCCGGTGGAGGAACAGCGGCAGATCGTCCATGTGGATGATATGGACGGTGCCCCGGATGGTCCAGGTCTTGACAAGGCGGTCCAGCTCCTCCTCAGACAGTATGCCGCCCCGCAGCCGGATGGCGTGCAGGGCGTTTGAGAGGAACTGGGCCTGGACACCGCACAGGTCCCGTACGACGGTATATGTGTCTGCCGGGGACAGCAGATGCTGCCCCGCAAGGCGGCGGAGCTTTATCTCATCAAGAGTCACTGGCTCTGTTTATTGCCGCTGCGGGCGCGGTGGCGGCGGCGGGGCTTGGCCTGGCGGGCGTAGAAGTTCTCCACCATGCCCTCGTCCGCCTTGTAGACCAGACGGCTGGCCTGCCAGCTGTCGTCGTCCCCGTGGCGGACACGGATGCGGTAGAGGAACGGGCCGTGCTCCTCGCATTTGGCCAGGGCCATATACCGGTGGTCGCCCTGGTTGACCCAGCGGCTGAGCTCCAGCTCCTTCTCGCACTCGGGGCACCGGGCGGGGGAATGGTCGATCATATCCCATAGCTCCGTGCGGCTGGCGTAGACCGGCGAGGCGGCGTGCTCCACGGGCACCGGGCCGCTGGCGCTGCCGCTGTGGTGGGTGAACTGGCTTATGAGCTCGGGATAGGACGCGATGCCCGCGGCCAGGTCCAGGTGGGAGCACACCAGTGCGGTGTTGTAG
>CANQIH010000013.1 GCA_947624035.1 uncultured Oscillospiraceae bacterium
ATTTTACACGATCTGAGCTATGTTGTCTCTTTTTTCTTTCAGTGTTGCACTTCGTATGATAACCTGCCCAGCCCCCTCGTCAGAGGGGGCCATTATTTTATCCTCCTATCATCTCCAGCACCGCCGCCGCGCCGCTTGCGCCGCCGCCCAGCAGGTACAGCTTCCCGTCCGCCATGGTCACCTTGAGCCAGGGTCCGGTCCGGGGGTCCAGGCACAGGGTGGCCCGGCCCCAGGGGGTCTGGAACTGCCCCTTCAAAAGCCTGTCCGCGCCGGTGCCCATGACCCGGGTCATGCCCTTGGGCAGCTCGTCAAGCACCTCCGCGCTCTCGATGTCCGCCAGGGGCAGAAGATAGTCCTTGCCAAAGCTGGCGGCGGTCAGCACGCCGTCCTCCACCCGCAGGGGCTCGGGCGTATCAAAGGCGGTGTCCATGATAACGCCCATGACGGGCATGGCCGCCAGCAGCAGCGCCATGAATATCATGACCGCCTTGCCCGCCGGCCGGGCCAGGTTCACCGTGGAGTTGACGCCGGTGCGGTTGTTGACGATGGCCCGGCTGTCGTTTTGGTCATAGTAGAGCTGACCGAACAGCCACCTGTCATCCTCGTCCACATAGAACCCCTCGCCGCTGCCGGCGGTGAGCTTTTCCTGGACGCGCCGGACCCGGAACTCGATGGCCACGGCCGCGGCACAAACCCCCAGGCTCAGCACCAGGGTAAGGATAAACAGCGCCTGACTGCCAGGAAGCGCCGTGCTGGACAGCCACATGCCCACGTTCACCGCTGCCATCATCCAGGCGCATATGAGCCACACCCTATCCCAGGCCCGGCGGCGCACCCGGGTCAGGGCCGCCGTCACGGCCTCGTTCTCGTCCACCGTCTCCGCCCGGTTCCGGTAGAGATACCGGCTGGCGGGCCAGCAGGCCAGGGCCATGGCGGCCAGCAGCAGATACATGTACCACAGGGACCTATCCAGCGCCGCCGGTACCGCCGCGGCCACAGCCGCCGCGATGAACCACCCGGCCCCCGGCCGCTTGGCCGTCTCCGCCGCCGCGGTGACGCTGGCCGCCCGGACCGCGGGCACCGTCCAGCCCCGGGCCCGCTTCAGCGCCTTCAGCTTGCCGTTCCAGCGGGCATAGCTCACAAACTGCACCACGATGAGAAGGTCTATCCAGAGAAAGTAGGGCAGAAAGCTGAGCTCCGGCCAGGTCAGCGCGGCGAGGGCCACGCCCAGGGCCATCATGCCCAGGCAAAGGACGAGCTGCTCCCGCTTGAAGCCCCGCAGCAGTCCCAGCACCCCGGCGTCCTCTCGGGCCGCCAGGGGGAGGGTGACCCCCACGGCGATATTCTTCTTGAACTTCGCCTCGTTGGCGTTCAGAGCGCACATCAGGATGGGTATCCAGATGGTCAGGGCCCACATGATCAGCGAATTGTTCATTCCGTTCCCTCCTTATAGAGCCTCCGGCACAGGTCCATAGCCTCGTCCTCGTCCATCCCCGCTAGGCGCAGCTCCCCCAGCCGCAGCCGCAGGCCGTCCAGCGTCTCCTTGGTGGGTCCCGCCGCCTCCCGCCGGGCCGCCACCGCCGCACCGCTGCGCCGGTCCGCGGTGATGTACCCCTCCTGCTTTAAGAGCTGGTAGGCCTTGCTGACGGTCATCATGTTGATGCCGCACTCCTCCGATAGCGCCCGGATGGTGGGCAGCCGCTCCCCGGCGGCCAGCTGGCCCTGGGCGATGCCCAGGACGATCTGGTCCCGGATCTGCATGTATATGGGCCGGTCCGACCCAAAATCCAGCTTCAGAAGCACCCTATCGCCTCCTTTGTATTATTTGCATTACTTACTATAATGCAAATAGGGCACACTGTCAACCCCCTTGTCAAATTATTTTTCCATGTTATAATACCCCTAACAAATCTGCCTGACGCCAAAGCGCAGCTGAGGCGAAAGACCCGGTTTGCACGGTGATACAGCGCCCCCTCATGGGGGATGGTATATCTATGGCCGTGACCGCGTCTTTGGGCGCGGTCACGGTCAATTTTATTGGAAGGAGCGTCACATATGATGGTCACCCGCGTCGCCGTGATCGGCATTTTGATCGAGGACCCGGACAGCGTGGAACAGGTCAACGCCCTGCTCCACCGCTACGCGCCCTATATCCTGGGCCGGATGGGGATACCCTACCGGGAAAAGAACATCAACATCGTCAGCATCGCCATCGACGCGCCCCAGGACGTGACCAACGCCCTGTCCGGCGAGCTGGGCAAGCTCCCCGGGGTCAACGCCAAGACGGCCTATTCCCACGTCATCACCACCATTGAAGGTTAAAAAAGGAGACCCGACTTATGAAACGCATCGTATCCATCCTGCTCGTCCTGACCATGTGCCTGGCCCTGGCCGCCGGGGCCGCCGCGGCGGAGACCTCCGACGCCGCCGTGAACGTGATGGTGCTCAACGGCACCACCGGCTTCGGCATGGCCAAGCTCATCCACGACAGCGAGGCCGGGGAGGCCGCCCAGGCCTACAGCTTCTCCGTGGAGACCGACGCCAGCAACGTGACGGCGGCCCTCATCAGCGGCACCTGCGACATCGCGGCCCTGCCCACCAACGCCGCGGCCACGGTCTACAACAAGACCGAGGGCGGCGTGCGGCTCATCGCCCTGAACACCCTGGGGGTGCTGTATCTCGTGGTGAACGGCGAGGCCGTCACCGTGGACAGCATGGACGACCTGGCCGGCATGACCGTGTACGTCCCGGCCCAGAACCCCACCTTCCTCTTCAAGGCCATCGCGGACGCCGCCGGGGTGGACGTGACCGTCGACAACACCTACGCCCAGCCCGCCGACCTGCGCACCGCCCTGGCCGCCGGGGACGTGGATGTGGCCGTGCTGCCCGAGCCCATGGTGACCATCGCCTGCGCCGCCAACGAGAGCCTGACCGTGGCGCTGGACCTGACCGCCGAGTGGGACAAGGTGTACGCCCCCGGCAGCCTGGTCCAGGGCTGCGTGGTGGCCCGGACGGAGTTCGCCCAGGAACACCCCGAGGCCGTGGACGCCTTCCTGGCCGAGTACGGCGACTCCATCGCCTACCTGGACGAGGACGTGGAATCCGCCGCCCAGATGATCGCGGACGCGGGCATCTTTGAGAAGGCCCCCGTGGCCCAAAAGGCCATTCCCAACTGCAACCTGTGCTTCATCACCGGTGAGGACATGCAGACCGCCATGGACGGATTCCTGAGCATCCTCTTTGAGGTGGCCCCCGAGTCCGTGGGCGGCGCCCTGCCCGGGGAGGACTTCTACTATATCGCGGAGTGAGCTATGCCCTTTAAGACCGTCGGCAGGCACATAGCGGTCCTGGCCTTCTGGCTGGGCATCTGGGCGGCCCTGGCAGCGCTGGTGAGCCGCCCGCTCCTGCTGCCCGGACCGCTGGCCGTGCTGCGGCGGCTGGTGGAGCTGGCCGCCGGGGCCGGGTTCTGGCGCACCGCGGCGGTGAGCCTGGGCCGCATCCTGCTGGGGGCGGTGCTGGGGGTGCTGGCCGGGGTGCTGCTGGCCGCGGGCACCTGCCGCTGGGCCCTTCTCCGGGCGCTGCTCTCCCCCCTGCTCACCATCGTCCGGGCCACGCCGGTGGCGTCGTTCATCCTGCTGGTGCTCATATGGGTGGGCCGGGACGTGCTGCCGGTGGTCATCGTGTTCCTCATGGTGCTGCCGGTGGTGTGGGCCAACGTGTCCGCCGGCATCGATACCGTCAGCACTTCCCTGCTGGAAATGGCCAAAATCTACCACTTCTCCCCCACTCGGACCGTAAAACTGGTGTATATCCCGTGGGTCATGCCCCACTTTCTGGCCGCGTGCCGGACCGGGCTGGGCCTTGCCTGGAAGGCGGGCGTGGCGGCGGAGGTGCTGACCGTGCCGGTGCTGTCCATCGGCCGGATGCTCTATGAGTCCAAGCTGTACCTGGAGACCGTGGACCTGTTCGCCTGGACCGTGGTGGTGGTGCTTCTGAGCCTCGTCATCGAGCGGCTTCTCATGGCCGCCATCGGCCGCCTGGGCCGCCGGTGGGAGACGGGAGGGTACGAGCCGTGATACGCTTCGACAACGTGACCGCCGCCTACGGCGGTGAGCCGGCATTGGTTGACATAACATTATCCATCCCCACCGGGACCACCGCCGCCCTCATGGGCCCCTCCGGCTGCGGCAAGTCCACCCTGCTCCAGCTGGCCGCGGGGCTGCTGACCCCCGCCGCCGGGACCGTGACCGCTGAGGGCCGCCTGGCCTACGCCTTTCAGGACCCCCGGCTGCTGCCCTGGTTCACGGCGGCCCGGAACGTGAACGCCGTGCTGTCGGACAGGGCCGCCACCATGCCGGAGGCCCTAAAGTGGCTGGAGGCGGTGGGCCTGGCCGATGCGGCGGACAAGTACCCCCGGGAGCTGTCCGGCGGCATGCGCCAGCGGGTGGGCCTGGCGAGGGCCCTGGCCTACGGCGCGGACATCCTGCTGCTCGACGAGCCCACAAAGGGCCTGGACGCCGGTCTGCGGGAGGACATATGGGCCCTGCTCCGGGACTACGCCCGGGGCCGGACGGTCCTGCTGGCCACCCACGACCCCGCCGAGGCCGCCGCCCTGGCGGACCGGGTGTACACGTATAAGGATAAGCGGTTCGTATTAAAATGAGGTCCACCGCCGTCCCCCTCGGCTCCCCCTACGGGGGAGCTGGCAGCGCCAGCGGCGCTGACTGAAGGGGGAAAAACGGCAGTGAGCCAATTTCTGCTTTCCCCCTTCCGGCCGCCTCGTTTCACTCGGCGTCCACCTCCCCTCAAGGGGAGGCAAGGGGCCTGGCAAAAGACATCCGGCCCGGTGCTCTTGCACCGGGCCGGTTCCCATATTATCTCACTCCTGCTTTTTGAACATCTCCGCCGGGACCTTGCACACCGGGCACTTCTCCGGGGGCTCCGGCCCCTCGTGGACATACCCGCAGACGGAGCACACCCACTTGACGGGCCCCGCCTCCGGCTTTGCCTCTCCGATGGGCTCAAAGTCCTCCGGGCCGTGCTTGCACAGGGGGCACACGAAGTCCGGGGGCAGGGTCTCGCCCTCGTAGACGTACCCGCAGATGGTGCAGCGCCAGCCCTTTTTCACCGGCTCCGGCTGGGCGGCCCGCTTTTTGATGACGTCCTGGTAATAGGCGTAGGTGGCGGTGGGGGCGCCGGACAGCACCTCCCCGTCCACAAGCTCCCCGATGAACAGCATGTGGCTGCCCAGGTCCTGGGATGCCACGATCTTCAGGCTCATGAAGCCGTTGGATTGGGCCATGAGGTACAATAGGCCGTTTTCGCTCCGGGCCGTGTCGGAAAAGCCCGCGAACTTGTCAACGTCCCGGCCGGACTGCATGCCGAACCGCTGGAAGAGGGAGAACTCCGCGTCCTCGGTGATGGCGGAGAGGTTGCACAGGCCGGTCCGGGCGATCATGTCGCAGGTCAGGTTGGCCTTGATGACCGCCACGGAGATGCGGGTGGGGTCGTTTGCCACCTGGACGGCGGTGTTGACGATGCAGGCGTTGTCCCTGCCGCCCTCCCGGGCGCTGAGCAGGTACACGCCGTAAGAGAGCTTGCGGGTGACTTTCGTGTTCATGGCGTCTCCTTCCCGGCGGATGCCCCGCCGCTTTTTCCTAATCATACCATATCCGCCCGCCGCTTTCCACCCCCGCCGGCGATTTTCACCCTGCGGCCAATTGGAATCATGCCGAAGGCACCACTTGAAAAGCCCCCTCTGACGAGGGGGCTGTCGCGAAGCGACTGAGGGAGAGATACACCAGACGTAGGTTTTCTCTCCCTCCGTCTTGGCCTAACGGCCAAGCCACCTCCCTCATCAGAGGGAGGCTTTGGCCTGGTGGTAACTTTCCGTTAGTATAAGAGTTGCACTTTTTGATAATTACACTATAGAAGATTTCAAAGCACGGCCAGCGGAAAACTTGCACCAAAAGTTACACGCATCTCGCTCCAGGACAGCCAAAAAGAGGGGACAGCACTCGCTGTCCCTTTTCTTCTACCATAAAGAAGTTTCTTGTAATGCGGTTTCGCGCGTGCTATACTGACCTTGCCACGCAATCGAATAAATCACTTGTGTAAGGGGTATGTTCTGCCTTTGGTAAGAACGTATCTCCCCTTGGTATCCCTTACGCGGGTGACAAGATTGCGTGGCAGCAGTTGGAGCTATGCGTTTTTACAGGTGCGCGGCTCCGGCCGCGCACTTTTTATTTACAATACTTATCGGAGGAATGAGACATGGCAGCTATCGCAAAATTTGTGTCCTTTGACGGCGGGATAGCGTTTTCTGATAGTGTGCTGAAAATCCAAAAACGGGATGAAGAGCGGGGCAGGCTCATACCGCTTGATAGTATCACGGGAGTAGAAGTAGATGAACCACTGATAGGAGAAGATGGGTGCATCCGGGTACATATTGCGGGAGAAAGGCTATCTGCTAGAAACACACTGTACTTTGACGATGACCAATACAACGATGCACTTAATTTCAAGTCCGCTTTTGATTCGTTTGTCGGCCATGCCGTCCCAGAACTGCCGCCGCTTGAAATGTTCCAGCCAACGTCTGTCGCACGCAAGCCCCAGAAACAGACACGATATACAGAACGGCAGCCCGTAAGACGTAAACGCCGGTTTAAATGGTGGTATGTTGCCATTGCGGTCATCGTGATCGCAATCATAGCATCACCGGACAAAGATAAAGAACAGAAGAACGAAAGCGCAGCGTTCACCCCAGCTGGGCCCATAACAACCCCAGAGCCAACGCCAGAATCCACGCCAGAGCCGACACCGGTCGTGGAATATACACTCCCGCCAGTAACGACCTCACCACCAGCCCAAGAGCAAACACAGACCATTGTATATGTAACAAACACAGGGTCAAAGTATCATCGCTCCGGGTGTAGACATCTTGACGATAGCAAAATCGAAATGACGCTGGAAGAAGCCAAGAGATATTATGAGCCGTGCGGAACATGTCACCCGCCAACATAAGGGAGGTAAATCAATGTCATTCGGTGGATTCAGCTGGAAGCGGGCGCTAGGCATTACCAGCGCCAAGAGAAAAATAGCAAAGGCTACCGGCATACCAACAACAAAGGCAGGGAGAAAGCGCAAGGCCCAAAACATGCTTTGGAAAGGTGTGTTTGGCAAACCAAAGCGCAGAAAAAGAAGATAACTGTCTTCTTTGTTATACGAACAGTATGATCGGCCTTGATACTACCAATCATATCTTTTATACAAAGGGCTCGGCCAGATACCCGGACAACAAAAAGGGGGGCAGCTTTCGCTGTCCCCTCTCTTGTGATGCCTTGGTATATCGGGCTTTTTATCAGCCGAAGTAGCGCTTCAGCAGGCCGGCGAAAGCCTTGCCGTGCCGGGCCTCGTCCCGGGCCATCTCATGGACGGTGTCGTGGATGGCGTCCAGATTCAGGGCCTTGGCGCGCTTGGCCAGGTCGGTCTTGCCGGCGGTGGCGCCGTTCTCGGCCTCGATGCGGACCTCCAGGTTCTTCTTGGTGGAGTCGTAGACCTTCTCGCCCAGCAGCTCGGCGAACTTGGCGGCGTGCTCGGCCTCCTCCCAGGCGGCCTTCTCCCAGTACAGGCCGATCTCGGGATAGCCCTCGCGATGGGCCACGCGGGCCATAGCCAGATACATGCCGACCTCGGTGCACTCGCCCTCGAAGTTGGCGCGCAGATCGTTGATGATATCCTCGGGAGCGCCCTGCGCCACGCCGACGACGTGCTCGGAAGCCCAGGTCATCTCGCCCTCCTGCTTCTGGAACTTCTCAGCGGGAGCCTTGCACACAGGGCAGGCCTCGGGGGGCTGATCGCCCTCATGGACGTAACCGCAGACGCTGCAAACCCATTTAGCCATAATTAAGTACCTCCATTTATGTTTTAGGAACAATTCCTAATATAGCGACATTATACCATATCCCCTGTGATTGTCAATAGGGTCGGATGATTTTGCGGACCGGCCGCGGGCATATTGAAAACGGGGAAAAAATGTGGTATGCTATATGAAATTGACATAATACAGAGAGGAACGGACGAAAGATGTCACTGGCAAGATACTATCTGCGCGTGCTGAGCGGCATGCGCCTTTCCAAGTTCAAGGAGATCCTGGACCGGGCCCACAAGGCCTCCGGCAAGAGCAAGGTGTGGCTCACCAAGGACATGATCCACTGCGCCCGGAAGTTCGGCTCCGGCTACTACGACTACATGACCTTCGGCTTCTGGGACCTGAACGACCAGCAGCGGTCCACCTACGTGACCCGGGTGGTGTCCAAGAAGCTGGTGACGCTGCTGAACGACCCTGCCTACGAGCACACCTTCAACGACAAGGACGAGTTCGAGACCGTGTTCGCGGAATTCGTCAAGCGGGAGCACGTGAATTTCCGCACCGCCTCCAAGGAGGAGGTAAAGGCATTCGTGGAGCGGCACCCGGTGATGTTCTCCAAGCCCGCCCACGGCTCCTGCGGCCACGACTGCAAGAAGGTGGATTCCCGGGAGTACGCCGATTTCGACGCCTTTTACGCCGCCATGCAGGAGCAGGAGGCGTGGCTGCTGGAGACCGTGCTGGAGCAGCACCCCCAGAACGCCGCCGTGTACCCCAATGCGCTCAACTGCATGCGCATGATCACCCTCATCGACTCCCAGGGCGAGCCCCACGTGATCTTCGCCACCCAGAAGTTCGGCCTCAACGGCCGGGTGGTGGACAACTACGGCTTCGGCTGCCGGGTGGACCTGGAGACCGGGAAGATATGCTCCCCCGGCGTCAGCGGCGACGGCTCTCTCGCCATCGTCTACGACGAGCACCCCCTGACCCATGTGAAGCTGGTGGGACGGGACATCCCCATGTTCTTCGACGCCTGCGAGATGGTGAAAAAGGCGGCCATGAAGATACCGCAGATGCGGTACATCGGCTGGGACGTGGGCATCACGCCGGACGGCCCCGCCATCGTGGAGGGCAACAACTACTGCGCCCACGACTTCTGGCAGCTCCCCGCCCAGACGCCGGAGAAGACCGGCATGCTCCCGGTGTTCCAGAAGTACGTCCCCGAATTCAAGCGGTAAAAGCGGATATGAGCACCGGCCCGGAGTTTTCGCTCCGGGCCGGTTTTGCTATACTTAAAGCTTGAAACCTCCGCCAAGCCCAAGCCTCCCCTGTGCAAGGGGAGGTGCCGAGCAAAGCGAGGCGGAGGGGTTGTTACCATCCTTGGATATCTTCCACGCTTGGTAACAATCCCCCAGACTGCCCTTCGGGCAGCCAGCCCCCTTTGCACAAGGGGGCCTTTTGGCCTGGCAGTTCCCTTCAGCTCTGTTCCGCCACGTACAAACTCGCTCTTGCCTGTATCGCTGCGGCCGTCTCATCTACGGTGGCGGCGCCGTCGAAATAGGCCGCGGCCTCGCTCCGCACGATATTCACAAGGTCCGTGTCCGGGTGGTACACCCCTGCGACAGAATCGATGACCGCCTCCATGGCCGCCTCGTATGGCGCCGGGTCCGTGACGCCCAGCTCCTCCCAGGTGGGCGGCTCGTCTGTCCAGGTGTGCTTCGTCCACAGCGGCGTGGCCCACACGTCAGAGCAGCCCTCCATCATGCACCAGCGCAGGAAGGTCCAGGCCCCGTCCTTATTGGGGCTGGCCTCGCATATGCCCAGGTCCATGCCCACGGGCACCAGGAAACTGCCCGCCGTGCCGTCCTTCCCGGGCATCCCGGGCACGACGATATCCCAGGCCGCCGGCAACTGGGCGAAGTCCCGGGCGGTCCAGATGTCCGGCGTCAGGCTCACGGTGGAGCGGCTCCACTCCATGGCCTGGGCGTATGGCCCGTCGTTCTGGGCGGCCGCGATGGCCAGCACCGCCCGAAAGCCCGGGCTGTCGAAGTCGCAGGTACCGTTCTCCCAGTCCACGAAGGGGGACCCGGCGCTGACGGCGGCGGTGAGGAACTGATACCGGTCCGACCCGCCGTAGGCGAAGTCCCCGGGCACCACGGTGATGCCCCGCTCCGGCGTCAGGGCCTCGTACGTCAGGCCGTCCATGGCCTCGTACACCTCCCGGGCCAGGGCCGCGGAGGCGAACTTCGCCATGGGGATGAACTCGTATAGCGCCCCGTCCGTCTCCATGGCGGAGAGCATCCGCGGGTCCATGTCCTCCCGGCGCAGGTCCGGGTCGGCGTCCAGGAGGGGGTACAGGTCCGCCAGCACGCCCTGCTTCACATACCGTGCCGCGGGCACGCCCTGCAGCTCGATGACGTCCGGCCCGTCCCCGGCGGCGATGTCCAGCCCCAGCCGCTCCAGCCCAGCGGTATCGTGATCATCCTCGTTATACTGTGAGTAATCCCGGATGACCGCCTTGTATCGGTCCTGGGCGTTGTTGAATCCCAGCACGGCCTTCTCCAGCACGCCCGGGTCCCGGACCGCGGCCACGGTGACGGTAATGGGCCCGCTTGCCGCTTCCTCTGCCGTCACGGGTTCCAGCAGCCGCAGGCCGTCATAGGTCCGCACCAGGAACCGGCTGCCGGACAGGGCCAGCACGTCAAAGGCCCTGTCCACCCCCGCGTCCAGCCAGGTGAGCAGCGGCGTCACGGCCCCGGCGGCCAGCTTCACGCCGTAGAGCCGCAGGCCGTCGGAGAGGTAGAGGTCCCAGCTCTTCCGGCCGTCAAAGACGCTGCACCAGCCCAGGTCCAGCGCCCGGCGGCCCTCCCAGCCCGGGGCCTCGCCGGTGCCCATGAGCTGCAAAAAGGTCTCCGCCGCCTGTCCGTCCGCGCCCGGCGCGGTCCTGACCGCCGCCAGCTGGCCGTCCGCCGTCATGGCGCCCCCGGTCACCGGCTCCACCTGGGCGACGGTATTCCCCTCATAGTCCAGCACCGTCAGCGCCGGCGAGCCGATGACGTATAGCCGCATCAGGGCCGGGTCCGAACACAGAGCGTATAGGCCGTTGAGCCCATCGGGCGTCTTGAAACTCACGGATATGTCCCCGCCCGGTGTGTACCGGCAGACCGTGCCGCCGGTGAGCACCGGCCCCGTCTCGGGCCCGGCGTCCCCGAACTCCGCCGCCAGCAGCCACAGGTCCCCGCCCCCGGCAGGGGCCATGTCGACGATGTCCTTGCCCCCGGTCAGCTCATAGGTCTGGACCACGGCCCCGTCCTCGTTAAGCTCACAGAGAAGGCCGCTGCCGTAGGCGTAGAGCTTTTCCTCCGACGCCGTGATGCAGGAGACGGTCATGCCCTCGGGCAGCTCCACCGCCCGGGACCGGTATGTCCCCGCCAAGGCCTCCTGGAGGGCCAGCGGGTCGGCGTCCCCGGCGATCTCATAGGCCGCGTCCATGGGCTCCGAATCGGGCACGCCGCTCTCCGCGGGCGCGGCCTCCGCCTCCGCCGCCTCCCTTCCCCCGCCGCACCCGGCGAGGGACAATAATATGGTAAATATAATCAGGATGGATAATATCCTTCTCATGCAAACTCCTTTCCTTGTACCGGGCCCGGACGACCGCCAGACCCCTTGCCTCCCTCTGACGAGGGAGGTGGCGCGGCGAAGCCGCGACGGAGGGAGAGAAGCCCTCATGAGATATCTCTCCCTCAGTCGCTTCGCGACAGCCCCCTCGTCAGAGGGGGCCGCTGGCTTGGCGGAAGCTTCAAGTCACCGCCAGGCCCCTCTCCCCCTCGGGGGGAGCTGGCAGAGGACCGCAGGGTCGCTGCCTGAAGGGGGGAACGGGGGGATGGCAATTGACCAACGTTTCACCCTACCGCCCCCTGCGGGGGCACCTCCCCTCAAGGGGAGGCAAGGGGTTGGTGGTAGACCGCCCCTCAAGTGGAGGCAAGAGGCTTGGCAGAAGCTTTAGATCATTGCCGCACCCCCTCGGCTCCCCCTCGGGGGAGCTGGCAGCGGTCCCGCAGGGCCGCTGACTGAAGGGGGTATGTTCGTCCGCCTCTAACTTTGTTCCGCCATATACAAACTTGCCCGACTCTGGATGGCCGATGCCACCGCCTCCGGCGTGACGCTTACGTCCCCGGCGAAATACGCCGCGGCCTCGTCCAGGATGATGGCCAGGATGCTCCCGTCCCGGTGGAGCACGCCGTTTGCCATGCCCACGGCCTCCCGGACCGCCGCGCTATACGCGGCCGCATCCGCCTCGGTGTAGCCCAGTTCGGAGTTGGCTCCGTCGGGCGGGAGGTTGTCCTCCCCCAGCAAGGTGAAGCCCATGAGCGTCCCGATCTCTTCGCAGTCCAGGGTGGAGCGCAGGAACGCCCAGGCCCCCTCCTTCTCCTGCCCGGCCGCCGCCATGGCCAAATCCAGACCGTTGGGCGTCAGCAGATACCGTGCCCCGCTCCGGCCCGGCAGCCCCGGCAGCGCCGGGTCCATACCCTCCGCCCACAGCGGCCCGGTGAGCATGAAAAGGAACTGGCCGCTCACGGCCTCCGGCGCCAGGACCATATACTTCTCCCCTGCCCAGACGGCCTGAGCTTCCGCCTCCGGGTCATAGCCGTTCTCGTTCAGCTCCGCGTCCGTCATGAGCCCCGCCGCCATGGTCAGCACCGCCCGGAAGTCCTCGTTATCGAAGTCGCAGCTGGCGCTGTCCCAATCGATGAAGGGCGAATCGCTGCCGCAGACGGCGCAGGCCAGAAACTCCTCCCTCCCGGCGCCGGTCTCGCATATGGGACAGCCGCTGCCGCCCGCTGCCATAAGCCCGGCCCAGGTCAGGCCTCCCACCCGCTCCAGGTCCGCTTGGTCCATCGTCAGCGACGCCAGCGTCGACACGGGGATCAGCTCATAGAGGGCCCCGTCCGTCTCCATGGCGCGGAGCAGCGTCTGGTCCAGGTCCTCCCGGCTCAAGTCCGGGCCGGCGTCCAGATAGGGGTACAGGTCCTCCAAATACCCCCGGCGGACGTACTGCTCCACAGGCAGGCCCCGCAGGTCGAACACGTCCGGCCCGTCCCCGGCGGCGATGTCCAGGCCCAGCTGCTCCAGGCCATTCTCATACTGTGAGTAGTCCCGCAGCACCGCCTTATACCGGCTCTGGCTGCTGTTGAACTCCACCAGGGCGTACTCCAGGATAGACGGGTCCAGGGTGGCCACAGTGACGGTCCTGGGACCGTCCCCCTCCCCTTGCCATGGCTCCAGCAGGAGCAGGCTCCCGGAGGCCTCGTCTATGACCAGCAGCCGCCCGCCGTCCAGCGGGGCCCCGCCGTTGACGCTCAGCACGCCCACGTCCGTCCAGGTGAGCAGGGACGATGCGGCGCCGGTATCCAGGTCCAGGCCGTACAGCCGGTCCCGGTCCCGGCAGCAGAGGTCATAGTCCCCGCCGCCGTCCAGCAGCAGCGGCGCCGGGCACTGGATGGGCGTGGCAAAGCTTTGTCCTTCCGTGTCCAGCAGCTGCACGCGGCTGCCCTGGTCCTGAAAATCTCCCGCCGCGGCGAGACAGCCGTTGGCCGTCATGGCCCAGGAGGGGTTTCCGATCTGGTCCGGCACGGCCCGGTAGAGCTCCGCGCCCTCGTATGACCAGACGCGCACGTCCGCGCCCGTGCAGAGGTAGAGCTGGCTCCCGCGGGCAAAGAGGGCCCGGACGCCGGAGGCCATGCCGGTCCCGTCGTAGTCGAAGCTCTCGGTGATCTGGCCCAGGGCCGGGTCGAACCGGCATATCTGTCCGCCGGAGAAGTCCTGCCCGCTCCACACCTCCGTGGCCAGCCACAGGGCGCTGCCGTCAAAGGTCATGGCGGCCACGACGCCCTCGGGTGGCTCCAGGCTGAACCGGCCCTGCTCCGTCCCATCCTCGTCCAGAACAAGCAGGGTGAAGCCGGTCCGGCCCTCGCCGCTTAAAGCGCTCTCGGTATAGAGATATATCTGCCCGGCCCCGGCGGCCACGAACCGGAGCAGGGCCGTATCCTCCCCGTCCGCCGCAAAGACGGTCCGGGCCGTATAGGCCCCGGCCAGGCTCTGCTGCGCCGCTATGGGGTCCGCGTCCACCGCTGCAGTGGCGGCCGCATCCCCGGGCAGCTCCGGGGATATCTCCGCGCTCTCCCCCCGCCCCCCGCCGCAGGCAGAGAGGGAGAACAATATCGTAAATATAATCAAGATGGATAATATCTTTCTCATACAAACTCCTTTCCTTGCACCGGGCCGCGATGATTGCCAGGCCAAAGGCCCCCTTGTGCAAAGGGGGCTGGCCGCCTGAAAGGCGGTCTGGGGGATTGTTACCAGGCTAGGATATGTGCCAAGACTGGTAACAACCCCTCCGGGCGCCGCAAGCGGCACCCACCTCCCCTTGCACAGGGGAGGCTTAGGTGTGGGCAATCGTCCAAGCTACTGCCCTGCCCCTCAGCTTTGTTCCGACATGTAGATGCTGGCCCGGTTCTGGACAGCCGCCGCCACCCTCTCCGGGGTGACACTGGTGTCCCCGGCGAAGTAGGCCTTGCCCTCGTCCAGGATGATGTCCAGGATGCTCTGGTCCCGGTGGAATATGCCGGTGATCTTATCCGCCAGCGCGTCCGCCGCCGGGCCATACTCCGCCTCGGCCTCCTCGGTATAGCCCTCTGTCTGGTAGTATTCCGCCCAATCCACCGCGCCCTCGGGCTCGCCCAGAAGGTTCAGGCAGCCCAGGCCGGACATGGTGTCGCAGTCCAGTGTGAACTTCAAAAACGCCCAGGCCCCGTCCTTGTTTTTCGCCGATGCCGTCATGCCGAAGGACGCGTTGTCATAGGCCAGATACCTGGGCCCGCTCCTGCCCGGCAGGCCCGGTTGGGCCAGGGGCCCGTCGGAGCCCATGAGCTGGCTGTAGTAAAAGAGCATGTACCCGCCGTGGCCGGTGGTCAGGTGGCAGAATGCCTCTTTCGCCTCGGCGGCCTCCTTCGCCTCGTCGCTGTTTCGCTGTTCATTCAGGTATGTGTTCCAGTCCGGCAGGGCCGCCGCCATGGTCAGCACGGCCCGGAACTCGCCGTTGTCAAAGTCGCATGTGCCGCTCTGCCAGTCCATGAAGGGGGAGTCGTCCCCGCAGACGGCGTAGGCCAGAAAGCTATCCCGGTCGATCTGCATGGGGGCGCAGCCCTCACCCCCGGCCGCCAGGATGTTGGACCAGGTGAGCTCCCCCACCCGCTCCAGGTCCTCCGGCCGGAACTGGAGGGTCACGGGCATGGACACGGGGATGAGCTTATAGAGCGCCCCGTCCGTCTCCATGGCGGCCAGCATGGTCTGGTCGATGTCCTCCCGGCCCAGGTCCGGGTCGGCGTCCAGGAAGGGATACAGGTCCTCCAGGTACCCCCGGCGGACATACTGCTCCACCGGCAGGACCGTCAGGTCCAGCAGGTCCGGCCCGTCCCCGGCTGCGATGTCCAGACCCAGCTGCTCCAGGCCGTTGTCAAACTCGGCGTAGTCCTTGATGACCACCTTGTACTGGCTCTGGCTGTTGTTGAACTCCACGGCGGCGTAGTCCAGCAGCTCCTCCGGGTCGATGGCGCCCAGGGTCACGATCTGAGGGCCGTCCCCCTCCCCCTGCCAGGGCTCCAGCAGGTGCAGGTCGCCGTCTTCCGTGTCCACGGCCAAAAACCGCCCGCCGCTCAAAGTCGCCGCGTCCCCCACGCCCAGGACCCCGGCGTCCGCCCAGGACAGCAGGGGCGAGGCGGTCCCGGCCTCCATATCCAGGCGGTAGAGCTGGCCGTCGTCCCTAAAGTACAGCGGGCAGTCCTCGCCGCCGTCTGTGAGAAAACCGAAGCCCGCGCCCAGCTCGATGGGCGCGCCGAAGCTCTGGCCGTCGAAGTCCAGCATCTGGGCGCAGGTGCCCTTGTCCTGAAAGTCCCCCGCCGCGGCCAGACGGCCGTCCGCCGTCATGGCCCAGGACAGGAAGGACCGGTCCAGCTGGTCCGGCACGGCGGTGAAAAGCTCCGTCCCGTCGTAGGACCGGACCGCCACGCCCTCGGTGCTGGTGATGTAGACGCACCGGCGGGCCGGGTCGGCAAAGAGGTGCAGATACACCGGGCCCACCCCGGCGGGGCCGTAGTCGAAGGTGTCCTCCACCTGGCCGGAGGCGGTGTTGAAGCGGCACAGCTGGCCGCCGGTGAAGGCGCCGTTCTCGTCCCACTGCTGGGTCAGCAGCCATATGAGCCCCTGGCCGCCATAGGCGATGTCCGCCACGGAGCCCTTGGGGGCGGTCAGGCCGGACCGGCTCTGCTCCGCGCCGTCCTCGTCCAGCACGCAGAGATAGTCCCGGCCCTGGCCCTCCATGTCGATGACGTATAGGTAGATGAGGCCGTCCCCCACGGCCACGTACATGGGCCGGCAGGGGTCGCCGCCGGCCCGCTCGAAGATCACCCGGCCCGTGTAGGCGGGCCCGTCCTGGGAGGTCTCCGCCAGGGCGTCATTTCCCGTATCAGCCGGGGCGGGCCCGGCGGCCTGTTCCTCTCCGCCGGAGGCTGCCGGCGCCTTTCCGCCCCCGCCGCACCCGGCCAGAGCCAGGAGCATGGCAAGCAGAAGGAATATGGATGTCGCTCGTTTCATGGTATGTTCCTTTCTGGCATTCATATTGGTGCGCACAAGCAGAGCATACCATACTTTCGGACGGCCGTTTCTTAAGATTCTCTTAAGATTCTTAAGAATATCTTAAGATGACGTCCGCCGCCGGTGTACACCGGCGGCGGGACGGCTTTTCCGCATAAAAATGCCCGCGCGGACATGCCGCGCGGGCCGTATTCGTGTCACTGTGTGACGGTCCTTTTCCCCCGGACGCCCAGGAGCATCACAGCCGCGCCCAGGGCGGCGCTCACAGTGGCGATGGCCAGGGCGGTCTTCACCCCGGCCCGGTCGATGAGCACGCCCCCGGCCAGGGAGGCGGCGATGTTGCCCACGGTGATCATGGCCGTGACCCAGGCCTGGGCCCGGTTGGCGTCGCCGTGGCCGGACATCTCCCCGGCGTACCGCACGGAGGCCGGGATGAAAAGGGCGTAGCTCAGGGCCTGGAAGCTCATGGCCGCGTAGAGCCCCGCCACGGACCGGGCCAGGAAGCACACCAGGGGCTTCATGACGAAAAACGCCGCCGCGAACCGCAGCATCCCCGCCGCGGAAAATCTCTTATACAGCCGCTCGAAGCACAGCATGGCCGGCAGCTCCAGCACGGCGATGTAGCCGGTGAGAAGACCCATGTCCCCGCTGTCGCCGCCCACGTCCTCCACGATCTGGATGGTGAAGCTGGACAGCACCGCGTGGGCGAAGAAGATGAGGGCCGTGGCGGCCAGCATGGCCAAAAATGGCCCCCGGACCCGGAGCTTCCCCCCGGTCTTTTCCGCCTCGCCCGGGCCATCCTCCGGCGTACCCGCCCGGCTGAACCAGGCGATAAGGGCCAGCACCGCCCCGGCGGCCAGCATGGCGAAGAGGGGCACGGCGTCCTCCCCGGTATGGAGGAGCAGCCTGCCCAGCACAGCCGCCAGCAGGCCGTAGGCCACGGAGCCCACCGCCCGGCAGACCCCGAAGGGCACCGCCGCCCCCAGCCGCTCCAGGTAGAACGTGAGGCCGTTCACCATGGGCTGCAGGGAGATGACCAGCGCCAGCAGACAGGCGCTCAGGGCCGTCACCGCCGGGCCCATGCCCGGCAGCAGCAAAAGCCCCGCCGAGGCCGCCGCCACCGCCGCCGTGACGGAGGCGATGACCGCCAGCGGCGCCTTGCCGCCACGGTCCGCCAGCGCCGCCAGGGGCCGCTGGATGAGCAGGCCCAGGATGTGCCCCGCGGCGATGACCGCCCCCAGGGCGCTGTTGGAGTATCCCCGGCCCAGCAGGAACACGCCGGTGAAGGAGTAGGCCACGCAGCACAGCATCCAGTACGTGCCGTTGAGCCCGCCGTAAGCCCCGTTCAGGGCCCGGGGACTCTTTGCCGTCCCGCTCATGCCCGGCCCATCCGGTCCCGCAGGGCGTCGGTGACGGCGGCCTCGAACACCTGACAGGCGGCCTTGTGGTAGTCGTCCAGCTTGGCCTCCAGGCCCGCCGGCGCCAGGTCCGCGAGACAGAAGGTGTCCACGTCCAGGATGAACTCCCGGCGGCGGTTGGGCTTGGGGTACTCGCTGTTGAAGATGCCGTAGCGGATGGTGGCCCTGTCGGTGCCGTAATTGAGCTCCGTGGTGCACATGTGCCGGGCCAGGGCCCCGTCATTGGCGGCGAAGCGCAGGCCGCCCAGCAGGAGCGGGTTTACATAACGCTGCCAAAAATCCGCCCCCAGCCCCGGGCCGGCATCGGCCTCGGGGAGCTTGATCTCGTTGATGTACCGCATGCCCAGCCGCCGGACGCGGAGGCCGGGGTACAGGGCCGTCACGGCATCCATGAGCTCCAGAAACTGGTCACGGAGAGGGGCGTAGCCCTCGTACCGCCGGGTGGCCACGTAGATGTGGTCGCTGCTGACGGCGGCCTGGCCCGTTTTATCCGCCGTGAAGAAGCTGTGCTCGATGAAGTTGATGGTCCTGGTGTCCTTCACGGGCCCCTGGGGGGTCTTCTGGATGCGGACCTCCGTCTTGGAGCGGTTGGCCGCCCCCCGCTGGGGATAGTCCTCCAGCGCCGCCAGCACGCCCTCCCCCAGCTGGGCCATGATGGGGGCGGTGCCGTCCTTCAGGTCCGCCCGGATCAGGGCCTGGGTGATGAAATCTCTCTCGTAGCGCGTATGCACTCGCCTGCCTTTCCTGCCACCATTATAATGGACCTGTCCCCAATTGTAAAGAATGCCGAACCCGCCGAATTGGGTTTACAAACACGCGGCTTTTGACGTATAATAGCTTAATTATATTTTTATTTGAGGAAGAGCATGAAAAACAAGGTATGGAACATCCCCACGCCGGGGCCCATACCGTCAGAACTCATCCAGGCGGGCTATCCGCCCCTGCTGGCCGCCATACTGGCCGCCCGGGGCGTGACGGACCCGGGGGAGGCCGCGGCCTTTTTGGCGGGCGGGGCCTTTACCCCCGCTGACCCCATGGCGCTGTCGGACATGGACGCCGCCGTGGCCCGGATACGCCGGGCCATGGAGCGGCACGAGACGGTGGCTGTCTACGGCGACTACGACGTGGACGGCATCACCGCCGCCTGCCTTTTGACGGAGTATCTGCGCGGTACCGGCCTTGCCGCCGAGATCTACATCCCCGACCGGCTGGCCGAGGGGTACGGCCTCAACACCGGGGCCATCGACCGGCTCCGCGCCAGAGGCGTGAGCCTCATCATCACCGTGGACTGCGGCATCACCGCCGTAGAGGAGACGGAATACGCCCGCTCCCTGGGCATGGACATGATCATCACGGACCACCACGAGTGCCAGGCGGAGCTGCCAAACGCCGTGGCGGTGGTGGACCCCAAGCGGCCGGACAGCGTGTACCCCAACAGGAACCTGGCCGGGGTGGGCGTGGCCTTCAAGGTGGCCTGCGCCCTGTCCGGGGACCCGGCGACCATGCTGGCAAAGTACGCCCAGCTGGTGGCCGTGGGCACGGTGGCGGACGTGATGCCCCTGGTGGGCGAGAACCGCCAGATCGTGCGCATCGGCCTGCGGCAGCTGCGGGAAACGCCCCGGGCGGGCCTGGCCGCTCTGATGGAGCAGTCCGGCGTCACGGAGAACAAGATCGGCGCGGGCACCGTGGGCTTCACCCTGGCCCCCCGGATCAACGCCGCCGGCCGGCTGGGCCGCACCGCCCACGCCGCCGCCCTCATGATGGAGCGGGACCCCGCCAAGGCACGGGTCCTGGCGGCGGAGCTGTGCGACATGAACCGGGAGCGGCAGCTGCTGGAGGCAGATATCTGGGATGACGCGGTCCAAATGCTCAGCGGCCGGACCGTCACCGGCCCCATCGTCCTCGCGAAAGAGGGCTGGCACCAGGGCGTCATCGGCATCGTGGCCTCCCGCCTGGCGGACACCTACCAGGTCCCGGCCATCATGATCTCCCTGGACGGCGGGAGGGGCAAGGGCTCCTGCCGCAGCAGCAGCGGCTTCAACCTCTTTGACGCCCTGGCCGCCTGCGGGGACCAGCTGGAGTCCTTCGGCGGCCACGCCCTGGCGGCGGGCCTGAACATCCTGCCCGGGCAGATAGACGGCTTCCGGGCCGCGCTGAATGATTATTATGTCAACCATCCGCCCTCCGGAGAGGAGGGACTGACCATCGACCTGGCCATCGACAGCCCCGAGCTTTTGTCCATGGAGTGCGTCGGCGCCCTGACGGACCTGGAGCCCTGGGGCAGCGGCAACCCCCGTCCGGCGCTGTGCGTGCTGGACGCGGAGCTCACCTCCGTGACGGCCATCGGCGGGGGCAAGCACACCCGCCTGCGGCTGGAGAAGTTCGGCCGGAGCTATGACTGCGTGTGGTTCTCCCAGCAGGCCGGAGACCTGGACGTGACCCTGGGCCAGCGGGTGGACGCGGCCTTCTTCCCCCAGGTCAGCGAGTACCGGGGCCGCCGGAGCGTACAGCTGGTGATGCTCGACCTGCGGGCGGCGGACCTGGCGGACCAGTGCCGCCAGATCATCTTCGGCGGCGCCCCGGACGGGGAGCACGCCCTGGACCTGGCGGCCATGCGGGCGCTGTTCCGGGCGCTGGCGGCCCAGGACCCCCTGCGGGCGGGCCTGGCGTACCTT
Organism: uncultured Oscillospiraceae bacterium; assembly: GCA_947624035.1. Classification (GTDB taxonomy): domain Bacteria; phylum Bacillota; class Clostridia; order Oscillospirales; family Oscillospiraceae; genus CAJOIG01. The sequence goes on from CANQIH010000013.1 coordinate 20,613, forward strand.
GGGTCCGTGGTGCCCCGGCTCAGCGGGCCCCAGACGGCCTGGGGGCTGCGGGTGCTGCGGGAGGTATCCCTCTGCGACATCCGGCCCAATGGCCGCGAGATAGAGATACGGCTGAATCCCTGGGAGGGAAAGGTCGACCTGGGCCGCTCCCCCACCTGGCGGGAGCAGCACAGATGATCCGAATATAAGCGTTTTTGACAAGCTCGAGGAACTACTGTATGGCTGGATTTGACCCTGAAACTGCATTTCAAGAGCTGAGCGCGGTGATCGTGGAGAACGACCCCCACGCGGACCTGGCGCAGATACGCCGGGCCTTCGACTTCGCCGTGGCCTGTCACGAGGGCCAGAAGCGGAAGGACGGCTCCCCCTACGTGACCCACACCATTGCCGCCGCGGCCATCTGCGCGGAGATGGGCCTGGACGACGAGTCCATCATCGCGGCCCTGCTCCACGACGTGCTGGAGGACACCGACACCACCTTCGACCAGCTGGCCCAGGACTTCGGCCAGGACGTGGCGGAGATCGTGGAGGGCGTCACCAAGCTGACCCGCGTCCAGTACAGCACCCTGGAGGAGGCCCAGATGGAGAGCCTCCGCAAGATGCTCATCGCCATGGCCAAGGACATCCGGGT
>CANQIH010000014.1 GCA_947624035.1 uncultured Oscillospiraceae bacterium
GAGAACGCCTGGTACAACGCCGGCGTCTTCTTTGGCACCGGCTGCCACAGCGACTGGTCCACCGAGGACAACACCACCTTCACCCTGGACGACGACTTCAACTCCGACAAGGGCCTGATCGCCGCCAAGGGCATCTACAAGCTGGTGTCCTCCCCCATCTATGTGAACTCCTCCAACGCCGACTTCGCCAGCGGCTCCGCCGTGGTGGTCACCGGCACCTGGAACTACGCCACCATCTCCGAGCAGCTGGGCGAGAACTTCGGCGTGGCCGATCTGCCCTCCTTCGAGGTGGACGGTGAGAGCTATCACATCGGCTCCTACAGCGGCTGCAAGCTGCTGGGCGTGAAGCCCCAGGAAGACGCCGTGAAGGGCGCCGCCCTGAACCAGCTGGCCCAGTACCTGACCAACAAGGATTGCCAGCTGGCCCGGTTCACCGCGTTCGGCTGGGGCCCCTCCAACAACGAGGCTTTTGAGGATCCCGCCGTGCAGGCTGACCCGACCCTGTCCGCTCTGAACGAGCAGGGCGCCTACGCTGTCCCCCAGCCCAACATCCCGGGCAACTGGTGGGATATCGCCAAGGTCATCACCACCGACATCAAGGCCAGCGACGGCTCCGATGAGGCTCTGCAGGCCGCTCTGCAGAAGTATGAGGACAGCATGGCCGGCGCCGACGGCGTCGTCCTGCAGAAGTGATGTGATCTTATTACCTGCAGAAGTGATGTGATCTTATTACCAAAGGAACATCCAGCGTGTGATTTTGGCCTGACCTAAAAAAGTTCGGCAATTGGTCGGAGCCCGTAACACGGCTCCGGCCAATTCAAATTATGTGGGGTGATTTGATGAAACAATACAGCGACCTGGAGTATCTGCGCCTGTCCAAGGGGCAGAAATTCACGTATAAGCTGACTTCGTTCTTTACCGCGATCCCCCGGGGCATCGGCCACTTCTTCGCCAACATCGGCCTGTACATAAAGAAGGGCGTAACGGGCGTGGGGAGCGAGCTGAAGGACATCGGCAGTACCTTTGTCAACGGGGACTGGAAGACAAAGACCTCCTTCGTGGTCATGGGCTTCGGCAACCTGGCCCGGGGCCAGATATTGCGGGGGCTTTTGTTCCTGTTTTTTGAGGTCGTATTCATCGCTTACATGATCTTCGGCGGCGCCCACTGGATGAGCATGGTGCCCAGCCTGGGCAAGGTGGGACCCAGCAACGAGTACGACCCCGTGCTGGACATTTACACCACCGTCTACAACGACAACTCCTTCAAGATCCTGCTCTACGGCGTGCTGACCATCTTCTTCATCGTCGCCTTCATCTACACCTGGCGGGTGAACGTGCGGCAGAACAAGATCATGGAGCAGATTTTGCGCTCCGGGAAAAAGCTGAAGGCCGACAAGGACGACCTGCGCTCCATGGTGGACGAGAACTTCCACGCCACCCTGCTGGCCCTGCCCATGACCGGCATTCTGGTGTTCACGGTCATGCCCATCGTCTTCATGATCCTGGTGGCCTTCACAAACTACGACGGCTCCCACAACGGCTACTCCAACAACCTGTTCACCTGGGTGGGGCTGGACAACTTCAACACCCTGTTCTCCTGGACGGGCGGCGCCGGCGGCGGCCAGTCCTATTCCGCCACCTTCGGCGAGATACTGGCCTGGACGCTGATATGGGCCTTCCTGGCCACCTTCACGAACTACTTCCTGGGCATGTTCGTGGCCATGATGATCAACAAGAAGGGCATCCACCTCAAGAAGGTGTGGCGTACCGTCCTGGTCATGACCATCGCCATCCCCCAGTTCATCTCCCTGCTGTACGTGTCCAAGATGTTCGCCCGCAACGGCCTTATCAACCTGTCGCTGATGGATCTGGGGTGGATCAAACAGCCGCTGCCATTCTGGGAGGACGCCACATGGGCCCGGGTCACAGTCGTTCTGATCAATATCTGGATCGGCATCCCACATCTGATGCTGATCACCACGGGTATTTTGATGAACATCCCCGCGGACCTGTACGAATCCGCCCGCATCGACGGCGCCAACGCCTGGCAGCAGTACCGGAAGATCACCCTGCCCTACATGCTGTTCATCACCGGCCCCTATCTTCTCACCAGCTTCACCGGCAACATGAATAACTTCAACGTCATCTACCTGCTCACAGGAGGCGCGCCCACGAACCCGGCTGCCTCCGGCGCCGCGGGGTCGGTGGGCTATACGGACCTTCTGATCACGTGGCTGTTCAAGATCACCACCGGCGCCGACTCCCAGTACTACCTGGCCTCCGTCGTCGGTATCATGGTGTTCGTGGTGGTGGCGTTCATATCCCTGGTGGTCTACAACGTGCTGCCGTCTATCAAGAATGAGGAGGATTACCAGTGATGAATCAGAAACGTCATATGGGTCTGAAGGCGCTCAACCGCGCCAGCAACACCGCCATCTACATACTCCTCATCATCATCAGCGTGGTCTGGCTGATTCCCTTCGTGTTCATCCTGCTCCAGTCCTTCCGGGTGGAGTCCACCTACCAGGTGGGCTACGTCATCCCCCACCAGTGGGGCTGGCAGAACTACATCAACCTCTGGAACTCCGATTTCAAGCGCTGGTATCTCAACACCTTCATCATCGCCCTGGCGTCGGCGGTGCTGGTGACCGTCATCCAGCTGTGCATGAGCTACACCCTGTCCCGCTTCCGCTTCAAGCTCCGCGGGCCCCTGATGCGGTTCATGCTCATCCTGGGCATGTTCCCCGGGATGCTGACCATGATCATCCTGTACCGTGTGCTGTCCGACCTGGGCCTGACCCAGGCCAACGCGGTGCCCGGCCTGATCCTGGTGGGCGTGGCCTCCTCCGGCATGGGGTACTATGTGTCCAAGGGCTTCTTTGACACCATCCCCAAGTCCCTGGACGAGGCGGCCCGGGTGGACGGCGCCACCCGTTTCCAGGTGCTGTACAAGATCATCCTGCCCCTGTCCAAGCCCATCGTCATCTACACCATCCTGACCGCGTTCATGGGCCCCTGGGGCGACTACGTGTTCGCCCGGTACGTGGCCATGGGCACCTCCGCCGGCTACAACGTGGCCGTCGGTATGTACAGCTGGCTGACCAACGACCAGATCGCGAGGATGTACACCACCTTCTGCGCCGGCGGCGTGATCGTGGCCGTCCCGGTGACGATCCTGTTCCTGTGCCTGCAGAAGTACTATGTCGAGGGCGTTACCGGCGGCGCCGTCAAAGGCTGATTTGAAAGGAGTACGAGGAAAATGGCAAGCGTTAAATTGACGAAAGTCAAAAAGATATACGATAACAACGTTGTGGCGGTCCACGACTTCGACCTGGACATCCACGACAAGGAGTTCGTGGTGTTCGTGGGCCCCTCCGGCTGCGGCAAGTCCACCACCCTGCGCATGATCGCGGGCCTGGAGGACATCAGCGAGGGCACCGTGGAGATCGACGGCGAGGTGGTCAACGACCTGCAGCCCAAGGACCGCGGCATCGCCATGGTGTTCCAGAACTACGCCCTGTATCCCCACATGACCGTGTACGACAACATCGCCTTCTCCCTGCGCCTGAACAAGGTGCCCGAGGACGTGGTCTATGAGAAGGTCACCAAGGCCGCGGGGGTCCTGGGCATCACCGAGTACCTGATGCGCAAGCCCCGGGCCCTGTCCGGCGGCCAGCGCCAGCGCGTGGCCATCGGCCGCGCCATGGTCCGGGACTCCAAGGTGTTTTTGATGGACGAGCCTCTGTCCAACCTGGACGCCAAGCTCCGCAACCAGATGCGCGCCGAGATCATCCTCCTGCGGCAGAAGCTGGACACCACCTTCATCTACGTCACCCACGACCAGACCGAGGCCATGACCCTGGGCGATAGGATCGTCATCATGAAGGACGGCTACATCATGCAGGTCGGCACCCCCACCGAGGTGTTCGAGATGCCGGAGAACCTGTTCGTGGCCGAGTTCATCGGCGCGCCCAAGATGAACATCGTCAAGACCAATTTGGTCAAAGAGGGCAGCCAGTATTTCGTCACCCCCTTCGGCGCCAAGATCCCCGTGACCGGCGAGAAGGGCAAGCTGCTGGCGGAGAAGAACGTCCAGTCCCAGGAGATATTGCTGGGCGTGCGCCCCGAGCACATGGTGCTGGGCAGCGAGGGCCAGACCTCCATCCCCTGCAAGCTGGTGGTGAACGAGATGATGGGCTCCGAGTTCCATCTGCACGCGGACACCGCCGACGGCAGCCGGCTCATCGTCCGTGTGCCCACCATCGACCTGGACAAGGAGGGCCGCAGCGCCCTGGTGGGCGGCCATGACCTGCATGTCACCTTTGAGGGCAAGGCCATGCACTTCTTTGACCCCTCCACGGAGAAGAACCTGCTGGTGTAAAGACCGGCACATACGGCAAGGCCGCGGACAGCTGTCCGCGGCCTTGTTATTTTGTTTTCCGTCACTTTTGCAGCAGGCGCCACAGGGTGGTGCGGCTGATGCCCAGGCGCTTTGCGGCGGCGGTCTGGTTTCCGTCCAGCTCCTCCACCACCCGCCGGGCGATGTCCCGGTCGATCTCGTCCAGGGTCCGGTCCAGGTCCAGGGGGCTGGAGGCATCCTCCCCTCCGGGGGTGAAGGAGCTCAAATGCTGCTCCTTGTGCAGGGCCTGGCGCACGTCCGCCTGGGAGATTATGTGCCCGTCCGCGCCTACGGTCAGGTCCCGGAGCACCCGCAGGAACTGTGTGTGGTTGTGGGGCCAGGCGTACCGGCGCAGCAGGGCCATCGCCTCCGGCTCCATGCCCGGGGCCTGGGTGGACAGCTCCTCGTTCAGGTGGTTCAGGGCCAGGCTCACCAGCGTGTCGATGCCGTCACCCAGCCGCCGCAGGGGCGGCAGATACAGGGACACGCACCCCAGCTTGTCCATGAAGAGGGACCCGGTGACGGAGGTGAACTCCCCCGGATGGCTGATGCAGGAGAACATCACCCGGTTCCGGCGGCACACGTCCATCTCGGACAGGGAGGCCAGCAGCTGCCGGCTGCGCTCCACGGACAGGGCGTCCAGCCCGGCAAAGAACAGTACGTTGCCCTCGCCGGTCAGGGGGGAGGCGTGGTGCTCCAGCAGGAAGGTCCAGCTCCTGTCGTTGAGCAGGCTGCAGTTCATAAGGATGAGAGGGGCGTTCTGCATGGGCCCCCGGAGGTACAATAGCTCCGCTATGCGCTCCTTGCCGGTGCCGTCCTCCCCGGAGATCATGATGGGCGCGGTGGTCTGTGCCATGGCGTCCGCGGTCTCGCGGGTCCGGAGCAGCTCCCCGGCATAGCCGAAGAGGCTGCTGTAGTAATCCGCCTCCGCCTCCGGCCGGGACAGAAAGCGTATCCCCGCCTGGTTGGGGGACATGGGTACCTTCCGGCTGTCGAAGAAGAAGGCCACGTAGTCGGAGAACTGCCGGGAGCGGATGGAGTAGAGGGTCTTGCCGATGGTCCGGGATACCCGCCGCTCCGGGGTCCGCCGGGACTCCGGCAGCTCCCGCCGGAGCATCTCGTGTACGTCAGGTTTCATATCCTCCAGAGAGGAGAAGTACAGATCGCCGTTGCGGTCGAACACCGCAGTCTGGCCGATCTGGCCCCGCAGCAGCTGGCGGAAGAACAGGTTCTCCTCCCGCAGCAGGGCCCGGCCACGGCAGATGTCCAGCGCCTGGACGTATGCCTTGCGGATGCTCTCCGCACCGGAGGTGAGCAGATAGGAGTTCATGCCCAGCTCCCGGGCGGAGGTGTGGCATATGACGTCGCAGAGGACGGTGTCGTACTGCTCCCGGCGCACCTGCTCCAGGGCGGAGACCACCTGTCCGGGCTCCGTCAGGTGCCAGACGTGGATGTCATAGCCCAGCAGCCGGTTCAATAGCTCCGCGCTGCCGGCGGTGTCCGCCAGGGACACCAGCGCCGCCCGCCCGGGCAGCTCGCCCACCTGCCGCAGCGTCCGCAGCACGTCCGCCACGGATATCTCCACCTCGATCACCGGCAGGGCCAGGTCCTCCTGGAGGATGTGGGCCGTGCCGCCCCGGGAGATCACCACGTCGTAGTTGCCGTACAGGTTGTTCCGGGCGGCGGCCAGCCCCGCCTCCATGTCCCCCACGAACATGGAAAGCTCGACCTGCGGGAACTCCTCCGCTACCTCCGCCATCAGGTATTTCAGATTCTCATAGGGGGCGATGCCCAGGATACGGATCGGCTCGTTCATCGTCTGCCTCCTGCGTGATTTCTGCTGAAATTTTATCAAACGCACAAAAATAAAGCAAATTTTTTTCTGGGCGTTTCAAAAATAAACATCCATATCACAAAAAAAGGATTGAAGAGAAGCGCCAATGTTAGTAAAATATACTAAAATTCGTGCGGGCGGCCGGGGCCGCCCGGACAATGTTTTTTGCGGGACAGAATTGGAAAAGATTGGAAACCCGACAAAAATCGTTTCAGAATTGGACGTATCCTGGAACGGAGGTTTTATGGACAGATTGCTGATCGTCGCCGACGACATTACCGGTGCGCTGGACACGGGCGTCCAGCTGGGCGCCTATGGCGCCAGTACCCTGGTGGTGACGGACCCGGACATAGATATGACCGCCCTGGCGGACGTGGAGGTGCTGGTGGTCGACACGGAGACCCGGCACGTCCCCGCCGCGGAGGCCTATGAGACGGTCCGGCGCACGGTCCGGGCCGCCAAGGCCGCCGGCTTCGGATACATATATAAGAAGACGGACTCCGCCCTCCGGGGCAATATCGGCGCGGAACTGGCCGGGGTGCTGGACGGCGCAGGGGCGGAGAGCTTGTTTTTCCTGCCGGCCTTCCCCCAGATAGGCCGGGTGACCCGGGACGGCATCCAATACATAGACGGGGTGCCCGTGGCCGAGAGCGTGTTCGGCAAGGACCCCTTTGAGCCGGTGACGTCCTCCGCTGTGGCGGACATCATCGGACAGCAGACCGGCATCCCGGTGACGGTCCACGGCGCCGGCCAGGCCGGCGAGGCCCGGGGCCGGGGCATCCATGTGTGCGACGCCGCGTCGGAGGAGGACCTGCGAGACGCGGCCATTACCCTGGCCGTAGGCGGACGGCTGCATGTGCTGGCGGGCTGCGCCGGTATGGCGTCGGAGCTGCTGGGGCTGCTGGAGCTGAGCAGCGGGACCGTGCCCTTTCCCGCCCTGCAGGGAAAGCTGCTGACCGTATGCGGCAGCGTGAACCCCATCACCAGAGGGCAGATGGAGGCGGCGGAGCAGGCGGGCGCCCTGCGCATCACCCTGGCGCCGTCCCAGAAGCTGACCCCGGGCTGGGCCGCCTCGGAGGAGGGGCGCCGGACCGTGGCGCGGTGGCTGGAGCAGATCGAGGGCGTGTCCAACGCCATCGTGGAGTGCGGGCCCAACGACGAGGAGACCGCCCGGTACGCGGCCGAACACGGCCTGGACCTGGAGCATGTCCGGCGGCAGATCGCGGTGTCCATGAGCGAGGTGCTCCGGCAGCTGCTGGACCTGGGCCTGGATCGGGACCTGCTGGTGACCGGCGGCGACACGCTGGTGGCGTTCCTGGGTCTGACCGGCAACGGCAGGCTCGCTCCGGTGGGCGAGGTACGGCCCGGCGTGGTGATGACCTACTTCAACTACGGCGAGCGGTCGTACACGCTCCTGGCCAAATCCGGCGGCTTCGGCGGGCGGGACCTGCTGACTGACCTGGCACCCATAGCCTGATAAACCATTTTGACTGACAATAAATCAAGGAGGAACCATCATGCTGACCAAGTACACTCTCAAAGTCCCCGGCACCGTCTTCAGCGGCGAGAACGCCATGGAGAACATACCCGCCGTCCTGGCGGAGGCGGGCGCCCACCGTGTGGCGCTGTTCACCAGCAAGAACCTGGAGGAGACGGGTTTGGTGGACATCGTGCTGACGGAGATGAAGAAGACGGACGTGGAGTACGCCATCCTGGACGATCTGCCGGTGGAGCCCAGCTATCAGGAGGCCCAGAAGCTGGTGGACCAGTGCAAGGAGTACGGCGCGGACTTCATCATCGCCGTGGGCGGCGGCTCCGTCATGGACACGGCCAAGCTGGCCAGCATCCTGATGACCGATGAATACGGCGTCAAGGAGCTGCTGGACACCCCGGGCCGTGCCAGGAAGTGCATCCCCTCCCTGATGATCCCCACCACCGCCGGCACCGGCGCCGAGGCCACCCCCAACGCCATCGTGGCCGTGCCGGAGAAGCAGGTGAAGATCGGCATCGTGAACGCGGCCATGATCCCCGAGTACGTGATCCTGGATGCGGTGACCATCAAGAACCTGCCCCGGAAGATCGCCGCGGCCACCGGCGTGGACGCCCTGGCCCACGCCATCGAGTGCTTCACCAGCAACAAGGCAAACCCCTTCAGCGACACCTTCGCCATGCGGGCCCTGGAGATCATCTTTGATAACATCGAGAAGGCCTGCGACGACCCCAACGCCCTGGAGGCCAAGACCCAGATGCTCCTGGCCAGCTTCTACGCCGGCATCGCCATCACCACCTCCGGCACCACGGCGGTCCACGCCCTGAGCTATCCTCTGGGCGGCCGGTACCATATCGCCCACGGCGTGTCCAACGCCATCCTGCTGGCCCCGGTGATGCGGTTCAACGAGCCGGCCTGCCGCCCCCTGCTGGCCAAGGTCTACGACCGCTGCTTCCACGGCGACGCCGCCACCGAGGAGGCCAAGAGCGCCGCTGTCATCGCCCGTCTGGAGGGCATCGTGAAGCACCTGGACATCCCCACCAGCCTCACCGAGTTCGGCGTGCCCAAGGAGGACCTGGAGGACCTGGTGGCCTCCGGCATGGAGCAGACCCGGCTGCTGGTGAACAACATGCGCCAGGTGACCCCCGACGACGCCCGCCGCATCTATCAGGAAGTTCTTTGATTTACATTTTTGATTAAAGGATAAAGGAGCGTGTGACCATGAAAAACGTCGCTATCAAGGGCATCATCCCCCCGATCGTCACCCCTATGGACCCCGCTGACGAGAGCGTCAACATCGCGGAGCTCCGCAACCAGGTGGAGCGGCAGATCGCCGCCGGCGTCCACGGCATCTTCCCCTTCGGCACCAACGGCGAGGCCTACATCCTCAGCATCGAGGAGAAGGAGGAGATCCTGGAGGCCGTGGTGGACCAGGTGAAGGGCCGCATCCCCGTCTACGCGGGCACCGGCTGCATCTCCACCCGGGACACCGTGTATCTGAGCAAGCGGGCCCAGGCCATCGGCGCCGACGCCCTGAGCATCATCACCCCCAGCTTCGCCGCCGCCAGCCAGAAGGAGCTCTATGACCACTACGTGGAGGTGGCCAAGAGCGTGGACATCCCCATCATCCTCTACAACATCCCCGCCCGCACCGGCAACAAGCTCCTGCCCGAGACCGTGGGCAAGCTGGCCCGCGACGTGGACGTGATCATGGGCGCCAAGGACTCCAGCGGCGATCTGGACAACCTGATGGCCTACATCGACGTGACCCGTGATATCGGCAAGGACTTCGCCGTCCTGGCCGGGAACGACGGCAACATCCTCAAGTGCCTGAAGGCCGGCGGCGCCGGCGGCGTGGCTGGCCGCGCCAACCTCTGGCCCAAGACCATCGCCTCCATCTACGACCACTTCGTGGCCGGGGAGCTGGAGGAGGCGGAGAAGGCCCAGGAGGCCGTGGCCACCCTCCAGCGGGTGTTCAAGTACGGCAACCCCAACACCATCATCAAGAAGGGCACCGCTCTGCTGGGCTATCCCGTGGGCGACTGCCGCAAGCCCTTCAACTACCTCTGCGACGAGGGCATGGAGGAGCTGAAGAAGGTCCTGGCCGAGGCCAAGGAAGCCGGCCTCTGCTGATACGATAAGGAGCGAACGGATATGGAAATGAAACCGATCCTTGGTATCACCATGGGCGACCCCTTCGGCAACGGCCCGGAGATCTCCGTGCGGGCCCTGGCCGACCCGGCGGTCTATGACCGCTGCCGCCCCCTGGTGGTGGGCGACGCAAGCTCCATGGAGTACGCCGCGAAGGCGGCCAAAAAGGCGGTGGGCGTGGACGTGTCCATCCACCCCATCAAGGCCGTGGGCGAGGCGCAGTTCCAGCCCGGCGTCATCGACGTGTACGACATGGGCATCGTGAAGCCCTCCGACATCCCCGGCGACCCGGCGGACCCCAAGCCCTTCAAGCTGGGCGCCACGCCCCTGGGCGGCGAGGCTGCCTTCCAGTACGTGAAGAAGGTCATCGAGCTGGCCATGGCCGGTGAGGTGGACGCCACGGTGACCAACGCCCTGAGCAAGGAGGCCATCAACATGGCCGGGCACCACTTCTCCGGCCACACGGAGATATACGCCCACTACACCAACACCGACAAGTACACCATGATGCTGGCCCACGAGGAGCTGCGGGTGGTCCACGTGTCCACCCACGTGTCCCTGCGGGAGGCCTGCGATAGGGTGAAGAAGGCCCGGGTCCTGGAGGTCATCCGCATCGCCAACGAGGGCTGCAAGGCCCTGGGCATCGAGGCCCCCAAGGTGGCCGTGGCCGGTCTGAACCCCCACTGCGGCGAGAACGGCATGTTCGGCCGGGAGGAGATCGAGGAGATACAGCCTGCCATCGACCAGGCCATGGCCGAGGGCATCATCATCCCGGACAAGAAGCCCACCCCACCGGACACAGTGTTCTCCAAGGCCCTGGGCGGCTGGTACGACATCGTGGTGTGCATGTACCACGACCAGGGCCACATCCCCCTGAAGGTGAAGGGCTTCGTGTACAACAAGGCCGAGGGCCACTGGGACGCGGTGGCCGGCGTGAACGTGACGCTGGGCCTGCCCATCATCCGGGCCAGCGTGGACCACGGCACCGGCTTCGGCCACGCCGGCAGCGGCGGGGCCAACGCCCTGAGCCTGGTCAACGCCATGGACTACGCCATCCGCATGGCCAACGCAAAAAAGAAGAACTGACAGAGCTTTGAAGGAGGTCTGAGCATGAAGGTAACGATGACGGCAGCCATCTGCCAGGAGGGCATGGACCTGCTGAAGGGGGCGGAGATATACGTCGCCAACGACGCCCACCCCCACAACTATCCCGAGCAGCTGAAGGACACGGATATCTTCATCGTGCGCGTGGCCGACAAGGGCGCCATCGACGAGCCGGCCATGACCGGCAGCGACAGTCTGAAGGTCATCGGCCGCACGGGCATCGGCTATGACAGCGTGGATGTGGAGGCGGCCACCCGCCTGGGCATCCCCGTGGTCGTCACCCCCGGCGCCAACAACCGCAGCGTGGCCGAGCACGTGGTGGCGCTGATGCTGGCGCTGTCCAAGAACATGGTGGAGAGCGACGTAGAGCAGCGGGCCGGGAACTGGAAGATACGGGACGCCCGGAAGGCCTTCGAGGTGGAGAACAAGACCTGCCTCATCATCGGCCTGGGCACCATCGGAAAGATCATCGCCCACCTGTGCCTGGGGCTGGACATGAAGGTCATCGGCTACGACACGTTCCTCACGAAGGAGCAGATGGCCCAGCTGGGCGTGGAGAAGTACGACGACAAGTTCGAGGCCCTCCGGGCCGCCGACGTGGTGATCGTGCAGATGCCGCTCATCGAGGGCGTCACCAACAACACCATCGCCAAGGCGGAGCTGGACGCCATGAAGGAGACGGCCCTGCTCATCAACTGCGGCCGGGGCGAGCTCATCAACGAGCCAGACCTGTGCCGGGCCCTGAAGGAGGGCTCCATCGCCGGGGCGGGGCTGGACGTGTTCTGGAACGAGCCCACCCACGTGGACGACGAGATCCTCCACTGCCCCAACGTGATCGTGAGCCCCCACTCCGCCGCCCAGACCAAGGAGGCCGTCATCAAGATGGCCGAGATGTGCGTGCAGGGGTGCCTCGCGGTGTACCGGGGCGAGAAGTGGCCCTATGTGGCGGACAAGGCGGTCTATGACCATCCCCGCTGGGCCGGCAAGCCCTGGGCCGAGGTGTGAGTGTGGATGAGGCGGTCCGGTCGCTGAAGGGGAGGAGGATCGGGATACTGGTCCTCAACCTGGCCTATTTCGCGGCGCTGCTGGTGCTGGGGTTCCTGCTGTTCCGCCGGAACATGACGGGACCCGTGCTGTACGGGGCGGTGGTCCTGTGCGTGGCGGCCTATATATTCGGCGTGCGCCGGGCCAGCAAGAGCTATACCCGCAGCCTCCGGGACGCCATCCTGCGGTACGCCGTGTGCGCCGGGTGGGAGGATGTGCGCCATGAGGCCAAGAGCGGCGTGAGCCGCGCCATGGCCATGGAGAGCGGCCTCGTCCCCTCCACCAGCGACACCGTGTTCATGAGCCGTGAGCACATCACCGGCACGGCGGGGCCCATCCGGGCGGAGCTGGCGGACGTGACCTTCCCCATCGGGGAGGGCGGGCGCAACGCCATGTTCAACGGGTGCTTCATCCGCCTGACCTGGCCCGGCGCCCGGTTCGACCCGGTGACGGTCCGGGGCGGACAGATCGACGGCGAGCTGCCCGCCGCCCAGCGGCGGGCCGTGGAGGAGCTGGGCAGCTGCATCCCCGGCAGTCTGTATCTGCGGACGGAGGGGGACCGGCTGGACATCCTGCTCCGGGGCAGGTTCTTGGGCTTTCCCGTGAACCTGCTGATGCCCGTCACGGAGAAGAGCCTGACCGCGGACCCCCTGCCGGAGGTGGGACAGTCCGTCCGCCTGGCCCGGCTGCTGCGCCGGTAAAGAGGGAACTATGAGGTAAAGAAGGAACTATGCAGATCAAAGACCAATCCGGCCTGCGGGCCGTCCTGGAGAGCGTTTCGCTCCCCAATATGTGCCTCGTCCGGCAGCGCTTTGAGCGGGACTCCATTGCCGATGTCCCAGCCGTGCTGCGGGAGAAGCTGGCGGCCTCCGGCTTGATGGAGCGGATAGGGCCCGGCATGCGGGTGGTGCTCACAGGCAGCAGCCGGCAGATCGCCAATATGCCGGTCATCCTGCGGGAGCTGGCCTCCGCCGTGAAGGCCCGGGGCGCCCAGCCCTACATCATCCCCGCCATGGGCAGCCACGGCGGCGCCACCGCCGAGGGCCAGCGGGAGCTGCTGGAGACCTACGGCGTCACGGAGGCATTCTGCGGCTGCCCCATCTTCTCCAGCATGGAGACGGTGCGGGTGGGCGCCATCCCCTCCGGCGACGAGGTCCGCATGGACAAATTCGCCCACGAGGCGGACGCCATCATCATCTTCGGCCGGATAAAGGCCCACACCGCCTTCCGGGGCGAGTATGAGTCGGGCCTCGCCAAGATGATCGCCGTGGGCCTTGGCAAGCGGGAGGGGGCGGACAGCCTCCACAAGCTGGGCTTCGGCAAGGTGGGGGAGCGCATCCCCCTGTACGCCAGGGTGGTGTACGACCACAGCCGCATCGTCTTCGGCGTGGCCGCCATCGAGAACGAGTTCGACGAGACCTGCCGGCTCGAGGTGGTCCCCGGGGAGGAGATATTCGACCGGGAACCGGCGCTTCTGCGCTACGCCAAGACCCGGCTGCCCCGGCTGCTGATCCCGGAGACGGATGTTTTGGCGGTGCGGGAGATCGGGAAGAATTTTTCTGGCAGCGGTATGGACCCCAACGTGACCGGGACCTTCGGCACGCCCTTCGCCACCGGCGGCATCCGCAAGGAGCGGGTGGCGGTGCTGGATGTGTCCGACGAGAGCCACGGCAACTTCATCGGCCTGGGCATGGCGGACATGACCACCAAGCGGGCCTTTGACAAGCTGGACGCCAACTCCACCTATTTCAACATGCTCACCTCCACGGTGCTGGGCGTGGGCAAGATACCCATGGTGCTGGAGGACGACCGGATGGCCCTCCAGGCCGCGGTAAAGACCCTCAACCAGGCGGACAAGGACCGGGTGCGGGTGGTGTACATCAAAAACACGCTGTCTCTGGAGACCGTCATGGTGTCCGAGGCGCTGTTGAGCCAGGTCCTGGACAGCCCGGACATGGAGCTGCTGGAGGGGCCCAGGCCCTTCCGGTTCGACCAGGAGGGGAACCTTCTGGACCTGGCGTAAAGACCATAGGAAAGAAATCAAATTGAAAGGAGAAACGGGACTTGAAAAACAAGCAGTACAAGCTTGACATTGCCCCCGGTGTGGTCCTGGCGCTGTTCTCGATCCTATACCTGGCCCGGGTGCCCAGCATCCAGGAATTCACCGGCCTGGGGTCCACGCCCCTGACGAACCGGTTCGTGCCCTACCTCTGGGGCAGCGTTCTGCTGCTTCTGAGCCTGTGGATCACGGTCCGGGGGCTGCGCAAGCGCAAGCGCTATCTGGCCGAGGGGGGCAAGCCCCAGAAGACAGATATCCTGGGCGCTCTGAAAGAGCGGTGGGAGGTGGTCGCCAGCTTCGTGGCTCTGGCCCTGTACGTGGGGTTCATGGACCTGCTGGGCTTTGTCATCACCACCATCGTCTACGTGTTCGTCCAGATCCTCATCCTGACGCCCAAGGAGAAGTGGAAGAAGACCTATCTGCCCGCCGTGATCGTGTCGGTCGTCAGCGGCATACTCTTGTTCTACGTGTTCCGCTATCTGCTCAACGTGCTGCTGCCGGTCGGCCTGCTCAGCGTGTTCGGGCTGTGAGAAGGGAGGACGAAAAATGAGTGCTATCATGCAAGGCCTTACCGCCGTGATCCAGCCCATGACCATCGTCCTGGTGGCCATCGGCGTGGCGGTGGGCATCGTCTTCGGCTCCATCCCCGGCCTCACGGCCACCATGGCCATCGTCATGTTCCTGCCGGTGACCTACTCCATGACCGCCTCCGAGGGCATCTCCATGCTGATGGCCCTGTACATCGGCGGCATCTCCGGCGGCCTGATCTCCGCCATCCTGCTGAATATCCCCGGCACCCCCTCCTCCGTGGCCACCTGCTTCGACGGAAAGCCGCTGGCGGATAAGGGCCAGGCCGGCAAGGCCCTGGCCGTGGGCGTGATATTCTCCTTCCTGGGCACCATCATCGGCATCGGCCTGCTGGTGGTCCTGGCGCCGGTCCTGTGCGACTTCGCGCTGAAGTTCCAGGCCTATGAGTACTGCGCGCTGGCCGTGTTCTCCCTGTCCATGGTCATCGCCCTCACCGGCCGCGACATGCCCAAGGGCCTGATCTCCGCCGTCATGGGCGCGCTGCTGGCCACCGTGGGCCTGGCCCCCATCGACTCCCGGCCCCGGTTCACCTTCGGCCTTTACCAGCTGAACAACGGCTTCGCCCTGGTGGTGCTGCTGATCGGCTTGTTCGCCATTTCCGAGGTCATGAAATACGCCGAGACGGTCCGGCAGAAGCAGGATTTCACCATCCGGGAGAACGTGAAGATCAAGGGCGTGGGCATCACCTTCAAGGAGTTCATCGGCCAGATCCCCAACGCCATCGTCTCCGCCCTCATCGGCGTGGGCATCGGCATCCTGCCGGGCATCGGCGGCGGCGTCTCCTGCATGATCTCCTACACCGTCTCCAAGAACACCTCCAAGCGCCGTGACCTGTATGGCACCGGCATCATCGACGGCGTGGTGGCCTCCGAGACCGCCAACAACGGCACCATCGGCGGCGCCATGATCCCCCTGCTGAGCCTGGGCATCCCCGGCGACGCCGCCACGGCCATGCTGCTGGGCGGCCTGCAGGTCCACAACGTGGCCCCCGGTCCGCTGATCTACCAGAAGAGCGGCGACGTGGTCTACGCCATCTTCTTCGCCATGGTCCTGGCCGCCATCTTCATGATGCTGTTCATGCTGCTGGGCATGCGGTTTTTCGTGACGGTGCTGAAGGTGCCGAAAAACTTCCTGCTGCCCGTGGTGGTGGTGCTGTGCGCCATCGGCGCCATCGGCAACGCCAACATGCTCTTTGACACCTACACCATGGTGGCCTTCGGCCTCATGAGCTATCTGCTCATCAAGTCCAAGATACCGACGGTGCCTATGATATTGGGATTCATCCTGGGGCCCACCTTCGAGCAGAACCTGCGGCGTGTGTCGCAGCTGGCCTCCAGCGACCCCTTCTGGCACCACCCCATTTTCTGTGTATTGATCGCCGCAACGGTCCTCGTCGTGATCTTCTCCGTCCGCGCCAATATCAAGGATGCCAAGCGCGCTGAGGCGAAGGAGGCCGCGGAGCTGGCCGAGAACGGTGAACAATAAATCATCAATTTTGAAAAGGAAGGAACTGTCAATGAAGAAGCTTTTAGCACTGTTGCTGGCCCTGGCCATGGTCTTTGCGCTGACCGCCTGCGGCGGCGGCAGCAAGACCGAGCCCACGCCCGCTCCCGCCGAGGAAGAGGCCCCCGCTGAGGACGCCGCCCCCGCCGAGGAGGAAGCTCCCGCTGAGGACGCTGCCCCCGCCGAGGAAGAGGCCCCTGCTGAGGAAGAAGAGCCCGCCGATGAGCCCGAAGAGGCTGCCGAGGACGACGGCGCTGCCGCCGACTGGCCCAAGAAGACCATCAACGTCTATATCACCCACGGCGCCGGCGGCGACACCGACTATATGGCCCGCCAGCTGTCCACCGCTCTGGAGGGTGAGCTGGGCGTGAGCGTGGTCTGCTCCAACGTGACCGGCTCCAACGGCGCCACCTGCATGCAGCAGTACAAGGACGGCGACACCGACGGCTACACCTTCATCGCCACCAACTCCGCCGCTCTGAACGGCAACGAGGCCACCGCCATGGTGGACTTCGGCTACAACGCCTTCGAGCCCGTGGCCGTGTACGGCATGCAGTCCGGCGAGAACATCGTCGTGCCCGCCGACTCCCCCTACAACTCCCTGCAGGAGCTCATTGACGCCACCAAGGAGAATCCCGGCCAGATCAAGTTCGGTATGTCCACCGGCGGCGGCGTGTATATCATGAGCTGCGTTATGGCCAACCTGGGCGGCGCTGAGTTCAACATGATCGACGCCGGCGACGCGGCCACCCGTCTGACCGCCCTGCTGGGCGGCGAGATCGACGCCACCTCTCTGCCCTACTCCACCGCGGCCGACTATATCGAGAACGGCCAGATGAAGAGCCTGTGCACCTGCCTGTCCAAGGCGCCCGACCTGATCCCCGATCAGCCCTCCGCCAGCGAGGTCATCCCTGAGATGATCGTGGACACCGAGTATGTGCTCCTGGCCCCCAAGGGCACGCCCGCTTCCATCGTGAAGGCCATGAACGACGCCATCCTGAAGGTCACGGCCACCGACGAGTGGAAGACCATCGTGAACGACTACTGCTTCCAGAACCCCTACGTGCTGAACGTGGAGGACACCATCGCCAACCTGGACGGCCAGCGTGAGCTGTTCATGAGCTACGTGGACTTCCTGTAATAGGCGAATCAGCGAGAACCATTGATCTTCGGGGGTTCTCGTCAAAATAGACGAGGACCCCCATTTTGACCTTATCTGAAAGCGGAAGGAGGCGCGGCCCGATGCAGATACCAGGTTCAGAGCGGCATCCCTTCGCCTGCCGCGTCTCATCCTCCGCCTGCTATGACCCGGTGCGCACCATATACCTGTGCGTCCCGGGGCGGTACGCCCGGACGGCGGCGGACGCGGAGCGGTTCGCGGAGGCCTCCGGCTGGGCGTCCATCGCCGAGGAGAGCGGGTCCATCCTGGCGACGCCCCTGGCCCCCAATGGCTGGGAGGCGGAGCCGGCCACGCTCCTGGCGGAGCTGTTCGCCGAGACGAAGGGGCGCTTTCCCGTACCCCACGGGGATGGCCTCTACGGCCGGAACGGCATGCTCTGGTGCTGGGAGACGCTGGTGGACCTGGTGGGCTATGAGGACGGCGCGGTGTTCGCCGGGAATGCCCTGGCCGCCAGCCCTGGCCTGTTCGCCGCGGCGGCGCTCATAAATGGCGCGCCGGACGACTATAGCCCGGGAGACGAGTCCTCCGGCCATTACATGGTCCCCCAGCTGGAGGACTACGGCGTCCTGAACCGGGACGTGCCCGTGTGCCTGTGGCTGCTGGGCAATGACCGGGACAGGGCCATGCAAGCGGCGGCGTATTTTGCCCGGAGCTGCGGCGTGACCGGGGGGCCGACAGAGGCGTCCTTCGGCGGCATCGCGGCGGAGCTGTGGCAGAACGATACATACCCCGCCCGGCAGGTGCGGCTGTCCGTGGGCAGCTTTGGCCCGGAGCCGTCCCTGAGCGGGACTGTCTTCCGGGAGCTCTTTGAAAAGACGATCCGCTGGAAGTGCGGCCCGGAGGGGGAGCTGACCCCCATCCTGGGCAAGGCGGGGTTTTACGCCAGTCCCCGGTTCGTCCGGGAGAGCGTGGGCGGCTATGACTGCTTCGTCCACCGGCCCGCCGGCCGGGAGGAGGCCCGGGGCCTGCCCCTGCTGGTGAGCCTCCACGGCCGGGGCGAGCCGGCCTGGATGTTCGCCCAGAAAAACGGCTGGGACGCCCTGGCCGACGAGACCGGCGGCTTCATCCTGGCGGCGCCTGATTCCCCCGAGAACATCTGGTTCCTGGATAGGGACGGGGCGGCGCTGGCGGCGCTCGTGCGGGCCCTGACGGAGAAGTACGGCGCGGACCCGGAGCGGGTCTACCTCACCGGCTTTTCCAACGGCGCCATGATGACCCGGCAGGCGGGGACCAGCTTCCCCGGCCTCTTCGCCGGGCTGGCCCCCTGCAACGGCCCACACAGCCGGGTGCTGCCCGGGGCCGATGCCTGGCCCCAGGCCCTGGAGGCCCTGGAGGCGGAGGGATGGGAGATGCCCTACTTCGCCTACGCCGGGGACCGGGACGGGGCCGCCCCGCCGGACGAGGAGGAGCTGCTTGGCCTGATGCTGCGGCTGAACGGCTGCGGCGGAGAGCCCGGTGTGGTGTATACCGGCGAGAACGTCTACACCCCCGCCCGGGGCTATGCCCAGGGCGGCCGTCAGCGCACCGAGGTATGGCCGGATGAAAACGGCGTGCCCAGGGTGGCCATGACGGTGATGCTTGATATGCCCCACGGGGCCATCCCTGACGAGAGCCGCTCCGCCTGGGAATTCCTGCGGCGGTACCGCCGCCCGGCGGGCAGCCGGAAGATCGCCTATGTGAAGGAGGAGAGCACATGATCGACCGGTTCAACGAGATCGCGGCCTTTTCTCCCTACGGCGGGACACTGCTCCGCCAGCGGGTGGAGGGGCGGACCGCGGACCGGGACGAGCCGGAGAACGTCCTGGAGGTCCGGGGCGGCGCGGCCCGGGACATGTACGTGTACGTGCCCGCCTCCGGGTGCCCGGACGCCAAGCAGTGCCAGGTGCTGATGGTCCTGGGGGACGCCCCCGGCGAGGCGGCGGCCCGGGAGGCCATGGAGACCTATGGCCTCGCCGCTCTGGCGGAGGACCGGCACTTCATCCTGGTGTTCCCCGACCCGGCCGAGGGCGGCTGGGACGCCGTGAACGGGGAAGAGGACATGGACTTCCTCTCCCGGTGCTTCATGGCCCTGCCCGCCACCGGCGGGAAGGTGGGCGGCTTCATCGGCATGATCTTCTATGCCGGACTCACGCCGGGCGCCTGCGCCTTTCTCATGACCATGACCGCCAAGCGCCCCACCCACGTGGCGGGCATCCTGCTGGGGACGGCGCTCCCAGATGGGTATGATATCCCGGAGGGCGTGGGAGCGCCCCAGGCGGCCTGGCTCTGCGGCCGTATCCCGGCGGCGGAGGCATATCTGGCCCGGGTGAACCGCTCCGGTGCCGGGGTGACGGACGGCCCCGTGACCGTGTACACCGGCGGGGAGAACCATAACGTCCGGCACATGGTGTACGACGGTCCTCTGACGGCGGAGGCATTCTCCCTCTGCTGGGATAGGCTCTTCTCCGAGACCAGGCGCTGGTCCAACGATACATACGGGACCTATCAGGCCCGGACGGATTTCGAGGCACGGGGCTTCATTGCCCACGTGGGGGACGCGAGCCTCAGCGTGAACAATGGCTTTCCCCACACTTGGTACGAGTATGTCCCGCCCCAGCTCCGGGGCGGCACGGAGAAAGTCCCGCTGGTGTTCTACTTCCACGGCATCGGCTGCGTGCCC
Source organism: uncultured Oscillospiraceae bacterium (assembly GCA_947624035.1). Classification (GTDB taxonomy): domain Bacteria; phylum Bacillota; class Clostridia; order Oscillospirales; family Oscillospiraceae; genus CAJOIG01. The sequence goes on from CANQIH010000014.1 coordinate 20,011, forward strand.
CTGTACGGCGCGGAGCAGAGCGGCTGGCACGACATCGCCGATAGGGACGGGTTCATCGTGGTCTACCCCAGGCCGGCGGTCAATAAGATGTGGAACGTATGGGACGACCCGGTGCTGCCCAGCGACCACGCCTTCATCCTGGCCCTGCTGGAGCGGCTGAAAGAGACCTACCCCATCGACGAGACCCGGGTCTACGTCACCGGCTTTTCCATGGGCGGCATGATGACCCACTCTTTGGCCTGCGCCTACCCGGAGCTCTTTGCCGCGGCGGCCCCCTGCAACGGCTTCAACTGGGGCTACCTCACGGACATCCGCACCAAGATCGGCGCCCTGCCCGGCAAGGTATCGGTCCCCGACGGGCCCTACGCCAAGGTCTCCCGGGTCCGGCGGCTGGCGGACCGGAAGAAGGCGGAGCGGGACTGGCGCATGCCGGTGATCCAAAACGCCGGGCTCCTGGACGGGACCTGGCCCATGACGCCGGAGAAGGACCCCATGAGCTTTCTGGACACCCTGGACTTCTGGAAGGGCTACAACGGCGTGCCCATCACGCCCCTGACCCCCACGGGGCCGTACGAGTCCGGCCTTGCGGCGGACGAGAGTTTTTATGACGGGGCGGACCGGCGGTTCCTCCACCAGAGGTGGTACAGCGGCGACGGCGGTCCGGCCCTGCTGGAGCTGGTGCTGGCCAAGCGCATGCCCCACGCCCTGGACCTGCGGCAGATCGAGCTTGCCTGGCAGTTCATCCGTAAGTTCTCCCGTACCGCGGACGGGTCCCTGCATATCGACAGGTGACGAACGCGGGGGAGTTTGCTTATACCCGGCGCTTGCAAAGCAAGAGAGCAAAGGAGAGAGGAAGGAGGCGTACGCCGAAAAGAGAGACCATTTCCCCGCACAGCAAAACCACCTATTTTGAAAGGAGAACCCCCCAATGACGACTTCTATGATCATTGCCCTTGGCATCACGATCCTGATGATCGTGATGATCATGTCCGACAAATTCGCTTTCGGCGCGCCCCCTCTGATCTGCTGCGTGCTGCTGGTGCTCTTCGGCATCTCCACGGTCCAGGAGGCCTTCGCGGGCTTCGTGAACAACAGCGTGGTCATGATCGCCGGCTTTATGGGCATCATGGCGGCCCTGCAAAAGACCAGCCTCAT
>CANQIH010000015.1 GCA_947624035.1 uncultured Oscillospiraceae bacterium
AAGGAGGCCATGCGGGTGCTGGAGGGCGTGGCGGACATCGCCATATGCCGCCTCTCCGGCGCGGACGTGGTGCGCCACGTCATCGTCCAGCGGATCATCGAGGCATATGAGCGCTACGCCAAGGACAAGCCCTCTCCCAAGACCTTCAAGCCCCAGGGCAAGGGCCAGGACAGGGGAGGCAAGCGCTGATGGCGGCGGTGAAGCTGTCCCTGCGGTGCGAGCACGGCGTGAAGTGCCCGCCCGAGCTGCGAGGGCGCATCAAGGCCGCGGCGGAGGCCGCGCTGGCCGCCGAGGGCGTGGCGGAGAGGTGTGAGTTATCGGTCCTGCTCACAGACGACGAGGGCATCCACGCCATCAACCGGGCGTTCCGGGACGTGGACAGGCCAACGGACGTGCTGAGCTTCCCCATGGGGGACACGGACCCCGCCACCGGACGGCTGCTGCTGGGGGACATGGTGCTGAACGTGGCCCGTGCGGAGAAACAGGGCGCCGAGTTCGGTCACGGGGCGGACCACGAGATCAGCTATCTCACCGTCCACAGCGTGCTGCACCTGCTGGGGTACGACCACGTGGACGAGGGGCCCATGAAAAAGGAGATGCGCGCCCGGGAGAAGGCCGTGATGGCCGCCCTGGAGCCGGACACGAAAACGGAGGATATATGATAACCAAGACCGCAATGATAACCATCGCCGGGCGGCCCAACGTGGGCAAGTCCACCCTGACAAACGCCCTGGTGGGAGAGAAGATCGCCATCGTGTCCCCCAAGCCCCAGACCACCCGCACCCGCATTTTGGGCGTGGCCAGCCGGGGGGACACCCAGTTCGTGTTCGCGGACACCCCGGGCTTCCACCGGGCCCGGACCAAGCTGGGCAGCTACATGGACGGCGTGGTGCGCCAGAGCGTGGCGGACGTGGACGCGGTGGTGCTGATGGCGGAGCCGGTGCCTGCGGTGGGGGACATCGAAAAGACCCTTATCGCCCGCATAAAGGAGACCGGCGTGCCGGCGGTGCTGGCCATCAACAAGACCGACACCGTGGAGGAGAAGAAAAACCTGCTGCCCGTCATCGCGGCCTACAGCGAGGCGTACGGCTTCGCGGCCATCGTGCCCGTCAGCGCCCAGACCGGCGACGGGGTGGACGAGCTTCTGGACGAGCTGGAGAAGTTCGCCGCCGAGGGGCCGGCCCTGTTCCCGGACGACGTCATCTCTGACCAGCCGGAAAAGCAGATCTGCGCTGAGATCGTCCGGGAGAAGCTGCTGCTGTGCCTGGACAAGGAGATCCCCCACGGCACCGCCGTGGTGGTGACCAAATTCGCCGGGCGGGACGACGGCAGCGATATCATCGACATGGATGTGACCATCTACTGCGAGAAGCAGTCCCACAAGGGCATCATCATCGGCAAGAAGGGCGCCATGCTGCGCCGCGTCGGGGAACTGGCCCGGAAGGACATCGAGGATTTCATGGGCGCGAAGGTGTTTTTGCAGACCTGGGTGAAGGTGAAGGAGAACTGGCGGGACAGCGACGCCCTGCTGAGAAATTTTGGCTTTACGGACGAGTAATGATAGACGCCCCGCCGTGGCACACTAACCGGGCGGGGTGAATGGGTTGAAAAAAGAGCTTTTGTGGCAGTTGTTTTTGGAGACAGGGGACCCGGTGTGCTGGGTGCTGTACCGGCGCACAGGCTCCCCCTGAGGCGGGGACGGTACATATGTTCGAGACGGTGAGGGGACTGGTGCTGCGGCAGGTGCGCTACAAGGAGGCGGACCTCATTCTGACGCTGCTCACCGCCGGCCACGGGAAGATGACTGTGAAGGCCCGGGGCGCCCTGCGCAAGAGCAGCAAGACCTCCGCCGCCAGCCAGGCCCTGTGCTATTCGGAGTTCACCCTCTTTGGCAACCGGGGCCGCTGGACCGCCAACGAGGGCAGCTGCCTGGAGCAATTCCTGGGCCTGCGGGAGGACATCTCCCAGCTGGCCCTGGGGGCCTACTTCGCGGAGCTTCTGGACACGGTGTGCCAGGAGGACGAGCCGGACGGCCCGGCGCTGCAGCTGGCGCTGAACGCCCTGTACGCCCTGAGCCGGGGCATATACGGCCCGGCTCAGGTGAAGGCGGTGTTCGAGCTGCGGCTCATGTGCCTGGAGGGGTTCCAGCCGGAGGTGGACCGGTGCGGCGTCTGCGGCCGGCCGGACGTGCAGGGACCCATGTTCTCCCCGGCCTCCGGTGCCGTCCACTGCCGGGCCTGCGCCGTGGGGGCAGATGGGGGCTCGGTGGCGCTGGACGGGGCATCTCTCGCCGCCATGCGGCACATCGTGGGGGCGGAGCCCAAAAAGGAGTTCTCCTTCGCCATGCCGGACCAGTCCATGGAACGGCTGGGGCGGGCCGCGGAGCTGTTCGTGCGGTATCAGCTGGACAGGAGCTTTCACTCACTGGACTATTGGAAGAGCGTAAAATAACATGGAACTATACGAAAAATCTCTACAGACCATAGAGCTGCCGGCGGTGCTGGAGCTGCTGGCGGGCAAGGCGTCCTCTGACGCCGCCAAGGACATGGCCCGGGCGCTGCGGCCCTCGGCCTATATGGCCCAGGTGAAGGAGCGGCTGGAGGAGACCACCAGCGCCAAGACCATGATTGTCACCAAGGGCAGCCCCTCATTCTCCGGTCTCAAGGACGTGCGGCCCAGCCTGGCCCGGGCGGACCTGGGGGGCATGCTGAACACCCGGGAGCTTTTGGACATCGCCGGGGTGCTGTTCTGCGCCCGGGCGGTGAGCTCCTACGCCTCCGGCCGGGGGGAGTGCGGGAATCTGAAGCGGCTTTTCGCGTCCCTGTCCCCCAACCGGTTTTTGGAGGAGAAGATCACCACTGCCATCACTGGCGAGGAGGAGATCGCCGACGGGGCCAGCCCGGAGCTGGCGGACATCCGCCGGAAGATGCGGGCCGCCTCGGCCAGGGCCCGGGACGCCCTGCAGAAGATCATCACCGCCCCCAGCTACGCCAAGGTGCTCCAGGAGCCCATCATCACCCAGCGGGGCGGCCGGTTCGTGGTGCCTGTGCGGGCGGAGAAACGGGCCGACCTGCCGGGCTTGGTCCACGACGTGAGCTCCAGCGGGGCCACCCTTTTCGTGGAGCCCATGGGCGTGGTGAAGGCCAACAACGAGCTCAGGGAGCTGGGCGCCAAGGAGAAGGCGGAGATCGAGCGCATTTTGATGGAGCTCAGCGCCGAGTGCGCCGCCGGACGGGGCGGCATCGACCTGGACTTCACCGTGCTGACGGAGCTGGACCTCATTTTCGCCAAGGCGGAGCTGAGCTATGACCTCAACTGCGGCGAGCCCATCCTGACGGAGGATCTGCTGGACCTGAAAAAGGCCCGGCACCCCCTGCTGCCCAAGGGCACGGCCGTGCCCATCGACGTGAAGCTGGGGGGCGGGGAGTATGACACCCTGGTCATCACCGGCCCCAACACCGGCGGCAAGACCGTGACATTGAAGACCCTGGGGCTCATGTGCGCCATGGCCGGATGCGGCCTTCACATCCCCGCCGGGGACGGCAGCGCCGTGCCGGTGGTGGAGAACATCCTAGCCGACATCGGCGACGAGCAGTCCATCGAGCAGTCCCTGTCCACCTTCTCCAGCCACATGGTGAACATCGTGGCGATACTCAAGGAGTGCGGCCGGGGCAGCCTGGTGCTGCTGGACGAGGTGGGCGCAGGCACAGACCCCACCGAGGGCGCGGCCCTGGCCATATCCATCCTGGAGTACGCCCGGCAGGCGGGGGCCATGGTGGCCGCCACCACCCACTACGCGGAGCTGAAGGTGTACGCCACCAACACCGGTGGCGTGGTGAACGCCTCCTGCGAGTTCGACGTGCAGACCCTGCGGCCCACCTACCGGCTGCTGGTGGGCATCCCGGGCAAGTCCAACGCCTTTGCCATCAGCCGCCGCCTGGGCCTGCCGGAGACCATCATCGAGGACGCGGGGCGGCGCATCGACGCGGGCAGTTCGGACTTTGAGAGGACCATCGAGCGGCTGGAGGCCCAGCGGCTGGCCATGGAGCGGCAGACCGAGGAACGGGAGCGTGCCCGCCGGGCCGCCGAGGAGGACGCCAAGCAGGCGGACCGGCTGCGCCGTGAGCTGGAGGTGCGGCTGGAGAAGGCGGAGCTCAAGGCCCGCCGGGAGGCCGAGCGCATCATCCAGGAGGCCAGGGCCGCCGCCGACCAGGCCTACCGGGAGATCGACCGGGAGCGGTCCATGATGAACGAGCAGACCGACCACCAGCGGGTCAACGAGGCCCGGGCGGACATCCGCCGGCAGCTGAATCTGGCCCAGGACAAGGTGCGCAGCCGCGAGGAGCCGGCCCCCGTGCGCCGGGACCCGGGGCGGCCCATCGTGGCCGGGGACACGGTAGAGCTCATCTCCACCGGTATGCAGGCGGAGGTCATCAAGGTCAACGGCAACGGCTCGCTGTACCTCCAGGCGGGCATCATGAAGGTCACCGTCTCGCCCAAGGACGTGAACCTGGTGGAGAAGCCCAAAAAGCAGAAGATGAGCGTGTCCGCCGCCGCGGGACAGGCCCTGCGGACCACGGCGGTGGCCCGGGAGCTGGACATCCGGGGCATGATGGCCGACGAGGCGGAGCTCATGGTGGAGCGGTATCTGGACGCGGCGTCCGCCGCCCATGTGGACACCGTCACCATCATCCACGGCAAGGGGACAGGGGCCCTGCGGGCGGCGGTGCAGCAGATCCTCAAGCGCAGCCGCCAGGTGAAGAGCTTCCGGCTTGGACGCTACGGAGAGGGCGAAACCGGGGTGACCGTTGTGGAACTGAAATAAAAGTACGTCCACAACGGGCGTACGACTGTGCAAGTATCCAAAATGTAAAAAAACATTTGCGAAACAGCCGGAATTTTGCTAAAGTATAGGAAACTAGAACATAAAGGACTGGTGTTCCCAATGATCAATCGTGAAGTTACTATCAACAATCAGGTGGGATTGCACGCCCGGCCCGCCACTTTCTTCATCCAGAAGGCCAATGAGTTCAAGAGCGTCATCTGGATCGAGAAGGAGGACCGCCGCGTCAACGCCAAGAGCCTTCTGGGCGTCCTGTCTCTGGGCATCGTCAAGGGCACGGTCATCAACATCATCGCCGACGGTCCCGACGAGGAGGAAGCGGTGGAGACACTCGTGGATCTCATCGACAGAGAGTTTGCCGAATAATTCTTAACAACACGGGGAAAAGGGTGTGTGTATGCACACCCTTTCCTTGTTTTGCGAGGCTTCTATGGACAGGATCGCCCGGCTGCGGGAAAAAGCGAATAAGCTGCCGCTGCTCCCCGGCGTCTATATCATGAAGGACGCCGTGAGCCAGGTCATCTACGTGGGCAAGGCCAAGGCCCTGAAAAACCGGGTGACCAGCTACTTTCGGGGCGAACACCTGCCCAAGGTGGCGGCCATGGTCAGCCACGTGGAGGACTTCGACGTCATCGTGGCGGCCTCGGAGTTCGAGGCGCTGGTGCTGGAAAACAGCCTCATCAAGCGCCATCAGCCTCACTACAACATCCTTCTCCGGGACGACAAGACCTACCCCTTCATCCGCCTGGATGAGAGCCAGGAGTATCCCAGCTTCTCCATCGTCAACCGCACCGCCAAGGACGGCGCCCGGTACTTCGGGCCCTACGGCGGCCGGGCGGTGAGCCGCGACATCCTGGACACCCTGGCCAAGGCCCTGCGGCTGCCGTCCTGCACAAGGAAGTTTCCCCGGGACATCGGCAAGGCGAGACCATGCCTCAACCACCACATGGGAGTGTGCGAGGGCTGGTGCCGGGGAGAGCCGGACGCCGCCGCCTACCGGGAACGGCTGGACCAGGCCGTGCGCATATTAAGCGGCGGGGCCAAGGACCTCATGCGGGAGCTGGAGGAGGAGATGATGGCCGCGGCGGAGGAGCTTCGCTTCGAGCGGGCCGCGGACCTGCGGGACAGGCTCAACGCCGTGCGGGAACTATCCAACCGCCAGACGGTCATCAAGGCCGCCCGGGCGGACGTGGACGCGGTTGGCTTTCACCGCAGCGCCCGGACAAGCTTCGTGGTGCTCCACTACGCCGGGGGGGACCTGGCGGGGAAGGACCTGGAGCAGATGCCGGAGCCCATGGAGGAGGACGACCAGGCCGTGTCCGAGCTGGTGCGGCAGTACTATGTCCGCCGGGGGGCCTGGCCCAGGACGGTGCTGGTGCCCCTGGAACTGGAGGACGCGGAGCCCTTGAGCCAGCTTTTGACGGAGATGGCCGGGCACCGGGTGGAGATCGTGACGCCCCAGCGGGGCGTGAAGCGGGAGCTTTTGGAGGCCGCGGAGCGAAACGCCCGGGAGGAGAGCGTCCGGGCCGAGAGCGCGGACGAGCGGCGCATCAAGACCCTGGAGTGGCTTCAAAAGATGCTGGGCCTGGAGACAGATATACACCGCATCGAGTCCTTCGACATCTCCAACACCGGGGACTTCGGCATCGTGGCGTCCATGGTGGTGTTCCAGGACGGCAAGCCCGCCAAGAGCAAGTACCGGAAATTCAAGATGAAGACCGTGGCCCACCAGGACGACTTTGCCAGCATGCGGGAGGCGGTGGGCCGCCGCCTGGCCCATTATAATGAGGGGGACGAGAAGTTCACGCCCCTGCCGGACCTGCTGCTCATAGACGGCGGCGAGGGCCAGGTGGCCGCGGCCCTGGACGCCATGGCGGAGCAGGGCTGTACGGACATCCCCGTGTTCGGCATGGTGAAGGACGATAGGCACCGGACCCGGGCCCTGACCACCGTGGACGGCCGGGAGATCGGCATCGCCGCCAATCCGGCGGTGTTCGCCCTCGTGGGGAACATCCAGGAGGAGACCCACCGGTTCGCCATCGAGTACCACCGGAAGCTGCGCAAAAAGACCATCGGCTCCAAGCTGGACGGCATTCCCGGCGTGGGACCCAAGCGCCGGGCGGCCCTTTTGAAGAACTTCAAGAGCGTGAAGGCCGTCTCCGCCGCCACAGAGGAGCAGCTGGCCGCCGTGGTGGGGAAGGCCGCCGCCAAGAGCATATATGACCACTTCCACAAAGGAGAGAGCAAGAGATGAGAGTCATCACCGGCACGGCCCGGGGCCGTAAGCTGGCCGAGCCCAGGGACATGTCCGTGCGCCCCACCACCGACATGGTGAAGGAGGCCATATTCAGCATCGTGCAGTTCGATGTGCCCGGCCGCCGGGTGCTGGACCTGTTCGCCGGGACCGGCCAGCTGGGCATCGAGGCGCTGAGCCGGGGCGCCAAGGAGTGCGTGTTCGTGGACGACAGCCCCGCCTCCCTGGCCCTGGTGCGCAAAAACCTGGAGATATGCGGTTTCCAGGCGCCGGTGATCCGCTCCGACGCCCTGGCCTACCTGGAGCACTGCGGAAAATTCGGCCTGGTGTTCGTGGACCCGCCTTATCACGCCGGTCTATACGACAAAGTTCTGCAAGCTTTATTTGGATTTGACATATTAAACGATGGTGGTATAATACTTGTCGAAAGTATGCGCGGTGAGCCCATGCCGCCGGCCCCGGAGCCCTATCGCATCGGGAAGACCTACAACTACGGCAAGATCTCACTGACCACATATCTGAGAGGAACGGTATGACCACAGCCATCTATCCGGGCAGCTTCGATCCCATGACCCTGGGACACCTGAACATCGTCCGCCGGGCGTCCCGCATCTTCGACAGGGTCGTGGTGTGCGTGATGAAAAACCGGGAAAAGACGCCTATGTTCACCATCGAGGAGCGGGTGGACCAGGCCCGCCGGTGCACCGCCCGCTTCCCCAACGTGGAGGTGACTACCTCCGATATCCTCCTGGCGGAGTACGCCAAGAATTTTGAGGACCCCGTGATCGTCAAGGGCCTGCGGGCCGTGTCGGACTTCGACTATGAGTTCCAGATCGCCCTCATCAACAAGAAAATGAACCCGGAACTGGAGACGCTGTTCCTCACCTCCAGCGAGAAGTACATGTTCCTCAGCTCCACGGTGGTGAAGGAGATGGCGGCCTATGGGGCGGACCTGACGGAGTTCGTGCCCAGGGAGATCATACAAGACGTGATAGACAAGACAAAAAACAGGAGGCAGACAGAGAAATGAACGAAAACGAAGGCATCCTCGAACTGATAGAAATGCTGTATACCATGATCTCTGATGCGTGGGGGGTGCCGCTGGGCAACGACAAGTGCCTCGTGGACCGGACCAAGGCCCTGGACCTCATCGAGGAGATCAAGGCCCGCCTGCCGGCGGAGATGGCCGAGGCAAAGCGTCTGGTGTCTGCCCGGGATGAGTTCATCCGCAACGCGAAAAAGGAGGCCGAGTCCGTCCGCAAGATGGCGGAGGAGCGGGCCCGCAAGATGGTGGAGGAGCAGGAGGTGGTCCGCACCGCCAAGGCCCGGGCCGAGGAGCTCATCGCCACCGCCGACAGCCGCTCCCGGGAGCTGCGCAGGGCCGCCAGCGAGTACCTGGACGAGTCCATGCGGGGCGCCGAGGAGGCCATGGGACAGGCCCTGGACATCGTGCGCCAGTCCCGCGCCCGGTTCCGCAGCGTGGCGGCGGGGGCCAATCCCGCGCCCACCCAGCAGAGGGACCAATAAATATAAATACATATTTATCTTTATTTTTCCATCGTTATTCAACATGGATCATTCCGGCGCATCCGGCGTTCGGCTTTGACCGGCGGGCCAAAGGGCCCGCCGGTTTTTCTTGCTTTTATATGCGGCATATGCTATGATTCATGTATCTTTCGGTATGGCCCCGGACATCGAATGATAAATGCTGTGAGCTATAATGGGACAGGTACAGCGATGGATAATGCAGAACGGATCGCCGGGTATGAGAGACGCGCGGCGAATTTTTATGCAAGGGTCGACAACGGAAAGCTGGGCAAGGGCCGGGACGAGCTCTACGCCCGGCCGGATGACGTCCCCCTGACGGACGAAGAGATCGCCGCCATCGACGCCTTTTGGGGGAAGTACAGCTTCGCCTATCCCCACATCGACTACAAGTCCTTCCAGACCTTCAAAAACCGGTGCGGGAAGTTCGATGTGCGCCACTGCCCCGGGAACGTCATGCAGTGGTATTTCCGCCGCCGCAGCTCCAACGAGCGCTATGCGGTGCCCTATGGCAACAAGACCCTGGCGGAGTACATGTTCCCCGACCTGCCCCAGCCCCGGACCCTTTTCCGGCGGATGGACAGGTATTACTACGACGGGAACTATCTGCCGGTGGAGTCGGGCGTGCTGGTGCCCGCCTGTGTGGAGTTTTTGAAAAACGGGGGAGAGCTCATCATCAAGCCCGGCGTATCCCTGAGCGGCAGCGGCGTACGCAAGCTGACGGGCGCGGACGCGGACCCCGCTGTCATCCGCGCGGCCATCACCGACCGCCTGCCGGGCCGTCAGTCCTTCGTCATGCAGGAGGCGGTGCGGCAGAGCCCGCTGATGGCGTCGCTGAACGCCTCGTCTGTCAATACCCTGCGTATCACCACCCTCATGAACAAGGGCCGCCCCGTGGCCCTGGCGGCGCTGATCCGCATCGGCGCGGAGGGGAAGGTGACCAGCAGCTTCCGCAACAAGGGCAGCGCCCTTCTGGGGGTGGACATCGACACCGGCGTCTGCAACGACTGGGCCCTGAGAAGGGACATGGAGCACGTGTCCGTGCTCCCCAGCGGGCGGGACCTGAGAGAGCGTATCACCGTGCCCGGTTTCGATAAGATCAAGGCGATGGTGACCCACGCCCACTGCCGCATCCCCTACCTCACGGTCATCAGCTGGGACCTGGCCCTGGACGAGCACGACGAGCCTGTGTTCATCAAGTGTGTGCCCAACGGGGAGATCCAGCTGCACGAGGCCGTGACGGGGCCCCTGTTCGGCGACTATATGGAGGAACTGCTGGACCAGTTCCTGCTGAAGCGGTTCTACGTCTACTTCGCCACGGAGACCCACCTGTTCCGGGAGTATTGGGACCACGTGGAGGAGGACTTTATCGGCGAGGGCCGCCGCCGCGATCCGCCGAAGGAACTGCGGGGCAAGCCGGTGGTCAAAAAGGAGTACCCGAAGGAGACGAACGGCTTTCTCCAGCGGTGCCGGATCGTGATGCGCCGGGTGCTGCCCGACAGGCTATACATGAACATCGTGCTCACTTACGCCAAGCTGAAGCGCCGGGACGGGCAGGACGGCTGAGGCGCACCGGCGGCAAAGGAGGCGGTTTGAATGGATAAGGCAGAACTCATTGAAAAGCTGAAAGAGGAAGAGGAACGGTACTACTTCGAGGTGACCAACAGCAAGCGCATCGACGAGTCCTTCGCCCTGCCGGGGGACGAGGAGCTGACGGCGGAGGAGATCGCCGCCATCGACGCGTATTGGAGCAAGTACAGGTTCGCGTACCCGGAGATAGACTACCGGTCCTTTCGGACCTTCAAGAACCGGTGCGGGAGGTTCGACGTGCGCCACTGTCCCGGCCCCATCCGGACGGCGGTGTTCAGCAAGCATTTCGTGAACATGGACTACACCACCGTGTTCCAGAACAAGGGCCTCATGGACTACCTCTACCCGGACATCAAAAAGCCCAGGACTGTATACCGCCGGCTCAACGGCTGGTTCTTCGACGAGAACTTCGACCCTGCGACGCCGGAGGAGACGGCTGCGGGCTGCTGTGAGCACATCCGCGCCCGCGGCCCGCTGATCATCAAGACCAGCGGCATGGGCGGTGGCCGGGGCATCACCTTCCTCCACGAGGAGGAGGCGGACCCCGCCTATGTGTTGAAGGTGCTCACAGAGGATTACGGGAACATGGGCGTGGTGATCCAGGAGGTGCTCCGGCAGAGCCCCTTCATGGCGGCCTTCAACCCCACCTCCGTCAACACGGTGCGGATATCCACCCTGCTGTACAAGGGGAAGGTCACCCCTGTGGCGGCGCTGGTCCGGGTGGGCAATATGGGCAGCGAGGTGGACAACTGGTGCTCCGGCGGCTCCCTGGTGGGCATCGACATCAAAACGGGCCGGCTGAACCGCTGGGCCATGTCCAACGAAAGGACCCACATCACCGTCCTGTCCTCCGGGCTGGACCTCGCGGCCAGGGAGTACGTGGTGCCCAGCTTTGACAGGATCAAGGAGCAGGTCTCCAAGGCCCACTACCGCATGCCCTATGTGAAGTACATCAGCTGGGACATCGCCCTGGACCAGGACGACGTGCCCATCTTCATCGAGTGCAACCACGCCGGCATGATCCAGATCCACGAGGCCACCACCGGCCCGGTCTTCGGAGAGCTGATGGACCAGCTGTGCGACGAGTACCTGCTGGAGAAGTTCTACATCCGCTTCGCCACCGAGGACTTCATCTGCAAGGAGTACCACGACCGGGTGGAGATCGAGGCCTACACCGGCGACAGCGCCGCCGTGACCGTGCCGGACGCGCTCCGCGCAAAGCCCGTGACGCGGCTCGAGCCCAAGGCCTTCCATGGCAAAAAGGTGACGAAGGTCACAGCGTCCCAGACCGTTCTGGACAACTCGAAGAAGGCCCTGGCCGCCGTGCACTGAGACGGCCGGAGACACAATAGGATAACAGGCACCCGCCCCGCGCAGAAACTGCGCGGGGTCTTTTTTTGCCGCCGCGGCATGTCCGCGGCGGCGTTTTCGTTTCCGTCAAAAGCCGGTGTGGGGAGGGACCAAAATGAGGGCAAAACTACATGTTGTGGTCCAAAAATGGGACAGCAACAATTTGAAAAAATTGGAAGCGAAAAAAGTGAAAAAAATAAAAGAATCGGGCAAATTTATACTTGCAATTTAATTATCGCCCCCCTATAATAGAGCCAAGGTGGGGCAAAGTGGGGGAAAATGTTTCAGAATCCCACACGCAGAACGGGGGTGAGCCGAATGACAGGTGAATATCAGCATTCACTGGATGCCAAGGGGCGTCTGTTCATCCCGGCCCGCCTTCGGGAGGAGCTCGGCAACGAGTTTTACGTGACCTTGTCGATGGATCACTGCCTGTGCGCCTACAGCGCGGAGCAGTGGCAGATCTTTTCCGACAAGGTCAATGCCATGCCCTACGTGAAGCAGCGGGCCATGCGGCCCCTGTACGCCTTCGCCAGCAAGTGCGAGCTGGACGCCCAGGGGCGTATCCTGCTGCCCCAGAACCTGCGGACCCGCGCGGGCCTCACGAAAAACGTCACCGTCCTCGGCTCCAACAACCACGCGGAGTTCTGGGACAGCGACGAGTGGGCCGCCCTGCGGGATCAGGAGGCCTCGCCGGAGAACATCGCCGCCGTCATGCAGGAGTTTGACTTCTGATGCGGCACGTGAGCGTCCTCCTGCGGGAGTGTGTGAAGTACCTGAACATAGATCCCGCCGGGACCTATGTGGACGGCACCGTGGGCCTGGGCGGCCACTCGGAGGCCATCCTGGAGCGGCTGCCCCAGGGCCGCCTCATCGGCATCGACAGGGACGACCGGGCCCTGGAATACGCCGGGGAGCGGCTGGCCCGCTTCGGGGACCGGGTGAAGCTGGTGAAGGGCAATTTCTCCGACACCGGCGCGCTGCTGGACCTGCTGGGCGTGGAGAAGGTAAACGGCATGATCTTTGATCTGGGCGTGTCCTCGCCCCAGCTGGACGACCCGGACCGGGGCTTTTCCTACATGCGCGACGCGGAGCTGGACATGCGCATGGACGAGCGGGCCCACCTCACGGCGAAGGAGATATTGAACACCTGGCCGGAGGCGGAGCTGCGCAGCATCTTCTGGCGGTACGGCGAGGAGCGGTACGCCGGGCGCATCGCGGCGGCGGTGGCCGAGCGGCGGGCCAGGGAGCCTATCGAGACCACCGGCCAGTTCGTGGAGATCATCCGCGGGGCCATGCCGGCGGCGGCGCTGCGGGAGAAGCAGCACCCGGCCAAGCGGTGCTTCCAGGCGGTGCGCATCGCCGTGAACGACGAGCTGGGCTCCCTGGAGCGGATGCTGGACACCGCGCCGGACAGGCTGGTCCGGGGCGGGCGGATGCTGGTCATCACCTTCCAGTCCCTGGAGGACCGGCTGGTGAAGGAGGCCATACGGAAACGTGAGGACGGCTGCACATGCCCCCGGGACTTCCCGGTGTGCACCTGCGGCTTTGTACAGACACTGAGAAGCGTGACGAGAAAACCGGTGACGCCCTCGGCGGAGGAACTGGCGGAAAACCCCAGAGCCAGAAGCGCCAAGCTGCGCGTCGCGGAGAGGATCTGACATGGACGAGATCAAGACCTTCAAGACCTATAACTTCGTCACCGGCGCCGTGGACGGCACGCTGGCCTACGACTTCAGCCATCCCGGCCTCTACCGGGAGGAGGAAGAGGTCCAGATACCGGACACCTCCCGGCGGAGCCGCCCTGCCCGGCGCAGCCAGGAGCAGCAGTGGATCAAGGAGGACGCCGCCGTCCGCACCCATGAGGCTGTGCGAAGCCGCATCGGCGTGTCGCCCCTCTCCGTGGCGGGCGTGGTGGTGGTCGTGGTGCTGCTGACCATGATGCTGCTGGCCCAGATACAGCTCACCGGCATCTCCAGCGAGGCTGCGGAGCTGGAGGACCAGATCGCCGCCCTGGAGCTGGAGCACGACAAGCTCACCGCGTCCTATGAGACCATCTTCAACCTGAAACGGGTGGAGGACTACGCGGTGAACGTCCTGGGCATGCAGAAGCCCAGCGAGGATCAGATCTACTACCTGACCGGCGTGGCCGCCGCCGACAAGGCCGTGGTGGTCACAAAGGACAGCACGGACATGTTCTCCTTCGGCCTGAAGGACCTGATGAGCTCCTTCAAGGTGTGGAAGGACGCGCTGAGCCGGTGAGGCGGCGGACGGACGGAGCGCTGAGGCGCTATATTTAGTTTTGTCATAACGTATTGACAGGCGTATTATACTGGATATAGCAGAAGACGTTTCCATGCCGGCGCGCATCCCAAAGGAGAGGCTCTATGTCTATGTTCAGAAAAAAGGAACGGTCAAAAAAGGCGGGGAATAAAAAGGCCAGAAAGGGCCCCGCCTCGCCGAATAGGGTAATGCTTCGCCGCACACTGGTCCTGATGATCGTGTGCGGCATAGTAGCATTTATCGCGTTGGGCGTACGGCTGTTCCAGCTGCAGATATTGGACCACGAGACCTATGAGACCGCCGCCATGGAGCAGCAGCTCCGCCAGACCGCCGTCAGCGCCAAGCGGGGCAGCATATACGACCGGAACATGAACATCCTGGCCATGAGCGCCTCGGTGAGCAATATCTACATAAGCCCGGCAGAGATCGCCATGAACGGCGAGAACGCGGGCTATATCGCCCAGGGCCTCGCGGACATCCTGGGCCTGGAATACGACGACATCTACCAGAAGACCCTCAACACGGACTCCTGGTACTCCACCGTGGCCCGGAAGGTGGAGGACGACGTGGCCGAGCAGGTGCGCATCTTCAAGGCCAACGAGGGCAGGGACGCCCAGGGCAACCCGGTCACCGACGAGAAAGACCACAAGAGCCTCACCGGCGTGAAGATCGAGGAGGCCAGCCGCCGGTACTATCCCTACAGCAGTCTGGCCTGCCACGTGGTGGGTTTTGTTGGCTCGGATGACAACGGCCTGTCCGGCATAGAACTATACTACGACGACGTGCTGTCCGGCACCGACGGCCGCATCGTGCGGGCCACCAACGCCTATGGCACCGACATGCTCTTCACGGACTACGAGGACTACTACGACGCCGTGGACGGCCAGAGCGTGGTGCTCACCATCGACGAGACGGTGCAGCACTACCTGGAGAGCCACCTGGAGCAGGCGGCCTCGGACTACATGCTCCGGGACGGCGCCGCCGGCATCGTCATGGAAGTGGACACCGGCGCGGTGCTGGGCATGGCGTCCATCGGCAACTTCGACCTGAACGACTACCTGGCCGTCAGCGAGGAGGCCGAGGAGCGGGTGAAGCTGGGCATGACGCCGGAGGAGCGGGACCAGCTGCTGGCCTCGGAGCGGGCGCTCCAGTGGCGCAACAAGGCCCTCTCCGACACCTACGAGCCCGGCTCGGTATTCAAGATCATCACCCTGGCCTCCGGCCTGGACTCCGGGGCCGTGAACATGAACTCCGCCTTTTTCTGCGACGGCAGCATCGACGTACTGGGCCGTGACGTGCCCCTGAACTGCTGGGCCATCTACGGCCACGGGGACGAGGACCTGACCCACGCGGCCATGAACTCCTGCAACGTGGCCTTCGTGACCATCGGCCAGAAGATCGGCGCGGAGCGGTTCTATGACTACATCCGGGCCTTCGGCCTCATGGAGGAGACGGGCCTGGACCTGGTGGGGGAGTCGGACAGCCTCTGGTGGGACGAGGAGACCTTCTATGACAGGAGCAACCTCTCCCAGCTGGCGGCGGCCTCCTTCGGCCAGACCTTCACCATCACCCCCATGCAGCTCATCACGGCGGTCAGCGCCGTGGCCAACGGCGGCTATCTCATGAAGCCCTACCTGGTCCAGGAGGTGCTGGACGCGGACGGGAACGTGGTGAGCACCACGGAGCCTACCGTGGTGCGGCAGGTCATCAGTGAGGACACCAGCGCCAAGTGCTGCCAGATCCTGGAGCAGGTGGTCAGCGGCGACGGCGCCACCGGCAAGAACGCCTATGTGCCCGGCTACCGGGTGTGCGGCAAGACCGGTACATCCGAGGACGTTGTGTACGAGGCCATCCACGGCTCGAAGAAATACATCACCTCCTTCCTGGGCTTCGCCCCGGCGGAGGACCCCAAGGTGGCGGTGCTGGTGCTGCTGGAGAACCCGGACCCCAACTGCGGCTACGCCGTCAGCGGCGGCGCCATGGCCGCCCCCACCGTGGGCGCCATCCTGGGGGACGTGCTGCCCTATCTGGGCGTGCAGCCCCTGTATGCGGAGGGCGAGGAGGCCATCGTGGACCAGCGTGTGCCCAAGGTCAAGGGCAAGAGCCTGGAGGAGGCCAAGGCCGCCCTCACCGAGGCCGGCTTCACCTACAAGGTGGTGGGCGACGGCGCGGCGGTCACAGACCAGCTCCCCGCGGCCAACGCCACGGTGGGCGCCGGCAGCGAGGTGGTGCTCTACTGCGGCGCGGAGCCGGACAGGACGCCGGTGGAGATGATCGACCTGAGCTACATGGACTATGAGTCCGCCCGCATCAACCTGGGGTGGCTGGGGCTCTACATCAAGGGTACCGGCGCCATGGTGAAAAACGGCACCGTCCGTGTCATGCGCCAGAGCGTGGCGCCGGGCGAGCTGGTGGAGCCGGGCACGATCATCACCGTCACGATGGCGGATTCCAGCATAGGATCGGTGGCGAGGACATGAGACTTTCTGAACTTTTGAAGGACATCCCGGTGACGGCCATGACGGCCCCGCCGGACCTGGAGATACGGGACATCCGGTACGACTCCCGGGCCGTGGAGCCCGGCGACCTGTTCGTGGCCGTGACGGGCTATCAGAGCGACGGCCACCGGTTCATCCCCAAGGCGGTGGAGAAGGGCGCGGCGGCGGTGCTGTGCCAGACCCCGCCGGAGGGGGACGTGCCCTACATCGTGACGCCCGACAGCCGGAAGGCGCTGGCCCTGGTGTCGGCTGCCTACTTCCGTCACCCCTCCCGGGAGATGACCATGGTGGGCGTCACCGGCACCAACGGCAAGACCACCACCACGCTGCTGATAAAACACATGCTGGAGGACTGCCTGGGGGCGAAGGTGGGCCTGGTGGGCACCATCTCCAACTGGATCGGGGACCAGGAGGTCCCCACCGAGCGGACCACGCCGGAGTCCTACGATCTGCAGAAGCTGTTCCGGCAGATGGCGGACGCAGGCTGCACCCACGCGGTGATGGAGGTGTCCTCCCACGCCCTCTATCTGGACCGGGTGGCGGATGTGCATTTCAAGGCGGGACTGTTCACCAACCTGACCCAGGACCACCTGGACTTCCATAAGACCATGGAGAATTACGCCGCGGCCAAGGCCCTGCTCTTCGAGCGGTGCGACGCCGGGGCGGTGAACGCGGACGACCCCTGGGCCGCTTTCATGCGGGAGCGGGCCAAGTGCCCGGTGATGACGTTCTCCGCGTCTGACACGGGGGCGGACATCCATGCGGAGAACGTGGAGCTCTCGGCGGCGGCGGTGGGATTCGATGCCGTATCCGGCGCTGAGCGGGCGCCGGTGCGCCTCGCCATCCCCGGGGCCTTCTCTGTGAGCAACGCTCTCACGGTGCTGGCCGCCGGGCGGCTTCTGGGCATCCCCCTGGCGGACGGGGCCGCGTCTCTGGGACGGGCCCACGGCGTGAAGGGCAGGGTGGAGGTGGTCCCCACGGCGGGGGACTACACCGTGGTCATCGACTACGCCCACACCCCGGATGCCCTGGAGAAGGTGCTCAGGACCATGAAGGGCGTGAGCCGGGGCAGGGTGGTGGCCCTGTTCGGCTGCGGCGGCGACCGGGACCGGACCAAGCGGCCCCAGATGGGCGCCATCGCCGCCCGGGAGGCGGACTTCTGTGTGGTCACCAGCGACAACCCCCGCACCGAGGACCCGGACGCCATCATCGCGGACATCCTGGCCGGGATGCCAGATGACGCGCCCAAAAAAGTCATAACCGCCCGGCCGGACGCCATATGCTGGGCCATAGATAACCACCGGCCCGGTGACGTGATCGTCCTGGCGGGCAAGGGCCACGAGACCTACCAGGAGGTCAGCGGCGTCAAGCGCCACATGGACGAGCGGGAGATCGTGGCCGAACACTTACGCGAGATCGAGAGGAACGAAGCATGACTGGAAGACTGATGATAGCCTTCGCCATAGCGCTGATCGTGGGGGCCGGTACGGGGCATTTTTACGTGCCGTGGCTGCGGAAGATCAAGGCCGGACAGGAGATCCGGGAGGTGGGCCCCAACTGGCACAAGTCCAAGGCGGGCACCCCCACCATGGGCGGCGTGATCTTCATCCTGGCCGTGACGGCGGCCATATTCACCGCCGGCTTCACCTACATCCGGGACGGACAGCTGGGCGCCGTATTCGTGCTGATATTCTCCCTTTTCTACGGGGCCATCGGCTTTCTGGACGACTACGAGAAGCTGAAGAAAAAGCAGAACCTGGGCTTGTCCGCCAAGGCAAAGTTCATTTTGCAGCTGGTGGTGGCCATCGCCCTTCTCTACCTGCTGCGGCTGGAGGGGTATCTGACCCCCAACCTCTACGTGCCCTTTTTCAACGTGATATGGCACCTGCCGGAGTGGCTGTACTTCCTGCTTGCGGCCTTCATCATCGTGGGCACGGTGAACGCCGTGAACCTGACCGACGGGCTGGACGGCCTGGCCGCCAGCGTGTCCGTGCCGGTGTTCGTGTGCTACACCGCGGTGTGCTTCACCTGGGGCGCGGCCCAGTACGGCGCCCTGGCCGTGTTCTGCGCCGGGCTCACGGGCGGCCTTTTCGGCTTTCTCATCTACAACTTCTATCCCGCCAAGTGCTTCATGGGCGACACCGGCAGCCTCTTTCTGGGGGGCGCCGTGTGCGGCATGGCCTTCGCGCTGGATATGCCCCTCATCCTGGTGCCCCTGGGCATCATCTACATCATCGAGACGCTGTCGGATATCATTCAGGTGACCTACTTCAAACTCACCCACGGCAAGCGCCTCTTTAAGATGGCCCCCTTCCACCACCATCTGGAGATGGGCGGCTGGCTGGGCCACAAGTGGACGGAAAAGCAGATCGTGGCGCTGTTCACCGGCGTCACCATCGTCTTTGCCGTCATCAGCTATTTCGCCTGCGCCCACCGCTTCGACGTCTGAGCGCGTATCCCTGAATAAGAGGAGGTGGAGCCTGTGCCGAGCAAGACCGGCGCCATCAGCTATGAGGCCACGCGGCTGGCCGACTATACCACCGACGACTCCATCGAGCGGGGGGGCGTGGACCTGCCCTTCGCGCTGCTGGCGCTGCTGCTGCTGCTCATCGGCGTCATCATGGTGCTGTCCGCCAGCTTCGCCCGGGCCTACTACGACGTGTCCGGCGAGACCGGCGGCAACGCCACCTATTACTTCGTCCGTCAGGCGCTGTTCGCCCTGTGCGGCGTGGGCGTGATGTTCGTCTGCTCCCGGTTCCCCATGGGCTTCTACCACAGCATCTCCGGCATGATCATGATCGTGTCCCTGGCGCTGCTGGCGCTGGTGCCCATCATCGGCGTGGAGGCCAACGGCGCCAAGCGGTGGATCGACCTGGGCGTCACCACCTTCCAGCCCTCGGAGCTGACCAAGATCGCCGTGGTCATGTTCTTTGCCGTGCTCATATGCAAGTATAAGGACAAGATGGACCGGCCCCGGTACGGCATCCTGCCCTTTGGCATCGTGCTGGGGATCATCGTGCTGCTGCTGATGCTGGAGCGGCACATGTCCGGCATCATCATCATCCTGGCCATCGGCATGGTGATGCTGTTTCTGGGCGGGCTGCCCCTGAAGTGGTTCATCGGCGGCGGCGGCCTGGCCGGTGGGCTTCTGGCCTTCGGCTACGCCGTGTTCCCCTACGTGCGGCAGCGGTTCACCTCCTGGCTGGACCCCTTTGCCGACATGTCCGGCGACGGCTACCAGATCGTCCAGAGCCTGTACTCCATCGGCTCCGGCGGCCTGCTGGGGCTGGGCCTGGGCAACTCCCGGCAGAAGTACCTGTACCTGCCCGAGGAGCACAACGACTTCATCTTCTCCATCGTCTGCGAGGAGCTGGGCTTCATCGGCGCCATGCTGATCCTGGCGCTGTTCGCCCTGCTGTTCATCCGGGGCTACTGGCTGGCCATGCACGCCCGGGACCGCTACAGCTGCCTCGTGGGCGCGGGGCTCACCACCCACTTGGCCATGCAGGTGCTCCTGAACGTGGCCGTGTGCACCAACACCATCCCCTGCACCGGCATCTCGCTGCCCTTTTTCAGCTACGGGGGCACGGCGCTGCTCATGCAGATGGCGGAGATCGGCATCATTTTGTCCATCTCCCGGGATATACCGGAAAAGGGGTAGCGGAATATGAGATTTGTCTTTACATGCGGCGGCACCGCCGGTCATATCAACCCGGCCCTGGGCGTGGCCGGGCGGCTCCGGGAGATGCTGCCGGACGCGGAGTTTTTGTTCATCGGCGCCGACGGGCACATGGAGACGGAGCTGGTGCCCCGGGAGGGGTACCCCATCCGTACCATCCCCATCGCCGGCTTCCGGCGGAGCTTCAAGCCCAAAATGATCCTGGAGAACGTGCGGACCGTGGGCAAGCTGGCCGTGTCCATGGCCCGGGCGAAGAAGTACCTGAAGGAATTTCGGCCCGACGCGGCCATCGGCACCGGGGGGTACGTGTGCTATCCCGTGCTGAAGGCGGCGTCGGACATGGGCATCCCCACGGTGGTCCACGAGTCCAACGCCGTGCCCGGCCTCACCACCCGCCTTCTGGAAAAGAAGGTGGACCACATCATGGTGGGCTTTGAGGAGAGCCGGCAGTTTTATAAGCACCCGGACAAGGTGGAGGTCACCGGCACGCCGGTGCGGGTGGACTTCCGGGGCGCAGACAAGGCCAAGGCCCGGCGGGAGCTGGGTCTGGACCCGGACCAGCCTATCGTGCTGGCTGTGTTCGGTTCCCTGGGGGCCGGGTACATGAACGACGCCATGGGAGGCTTCATCCGCCGGATGCGCGCCGGCGGCGGGTTCCGGCTCATATACGCTACCGGCAAGCAGTACTATGACGCCGTGCGGGAGAGCCTTCTAAAGGACGGGCCCCTGCCGCCCACCGCCGACGTGCGGGAGTACATATACGAC
>CANQIH010000016.1 GCA_947624035.1 uncultured Oscillospiraceae bacterium
GGTCCTGCGGAGCATCACGGTCCTGAACCCCAAGTGCGAGATCGCCGCCAGCAGCATCACCCTGGGCATCCCCGGCGTCACCACCATCTGCGGCTACAGCGGCTCCACGGCCCAGATATACGCGAAGCGGTACGGCTTTGCCTTCTGCTCCCTGGGCCCCTCCCCGGCCGGCTGGGTGGATGCGGACGGACAGCGGTATTACTATCAGGACGGCGAGAGGCTCAAGGGCGTGTGGATCATCCACGGCCAGCGGTACTTCTTTTCCCTGGAGGACGGCCACATGGTGAAGGGGCAGATCGTCACCGCCGAGAACGGCAAGCAGTATTACGCCTCCGCCAAGGACGGCCACATCCTGCGGGGCGGCCTTCTCACCGTGGGCAGCAAGCAGTACTATGCCTCTTCCAGGGACGGGCACCTGATGAAGGGCGGCCTGGTCACCGGCACCGGCGGCAAGCAGTATTACGTGTCCGCCAAGGACGGCCACGTGATGAAGGGCGGCTGGATCAATGCCGGCGGCGGACGGGCATACCTGGCCGGCGCCGATGGCGTCATCATCGAAAAGCGGTGAGAGGCTGCCATCCATTCATATCGAAGCACCCCTCTCCGGGATATATCCCGGGGAGGGGATTTTTGTTACTTTTGAAACTTTTCTCGGCCCCGGCGCGTATCCTCTGTGTGACCGGACGGGCCGCCGGGCCGTCTAACAGACAGAAAAAGCGGGGAAATACGCCCGGTCCAGCCACGGCGGGCGGGCGCGGGGGCTTCCAGCGGCAGTGACATTTTTTGTAATTTCTTAAACAAATCTTAAAGAACTTGATGCCGTCATGAGGCCGCGGGGCGGTATAGTGGCGCTGTCAGCAGAAGACACACGACACGGAGAAACGGAGGGTGACGCCATGCGTTTTGTGGATGACATACAGTCCCGCCGCCAGTACGCGGCATTCCTGGAGGGCCATGAGCGCTGCAACTTCCAGCAGTCGCCGGAGTGGGCCAACGTGAAATCCAGGTGGAAAAATGAGATCGTCCTGGCGGAGGACGGCCAGGGCCATATCACCGGGGCGCTGAGCGTCCTGATCCGGCGGGCGCCGCTTTTCGGGAACCTGATGTACGCCGCCCGGGGGCCCCTGTGCGACCCGGACGACGCCGATACCCTGCGGCAGCTCACCGAGGGCGCGGCGGAGCTTGCGAAAAAGTACGGCGCCATGGCCCTGCGGATGGAGCCGGACGTGGAGGCGTCAGACCAGGCGTTCCGGACCATCATGACCGGCCTGGGGTACCGGTTCCGGGACCCGGCGAAGGACCCCCACGACATCATCCAGCCCCGGCACGTGTTCCGGCTGGACATCCGGGGCAAGACCGAGGCGGAGGTGATGGCCGGGTTCAACGCCAAGCTGCGCTACAATATCCACGCCGCCGAGCGCCGGGGGGTGGAGGTCCGGGAGGGCAGCCGCCGGGATCTGAAGGCGTTCCACGACCTGCTGGCGGAGACCGGCCGCCGGGACGGCTTCATCCCCCGGAGCCTGGAGTACCTGCAGCGGGTATGGGACGAGCTGGGCCGCCGGCACACCACGCTGCTCATGGCCTATTATGACGGAAAGCCCATCGCCGGGGCCATGCCCATCTTCTACGGCAACAAGACCTGGTACGCCTTCGGGGCCAGCAGCGGCCAGTACCGGAAGCTCATGCCCAACTACCTGCTCCAGTGGGAGATGATCAAGCTGGCCATCGCCCGGGGCGATGACGTATACGACCTGCGGGGCACCCTGGAGGTCACAGACGAGAACGAGCCCGGCAGCGGGCTGTACTGCTTCAAGCGCCGGTTCGGCGGGGAGCTCATCGAATTCGTGGGGGAGGTATATATGCCCTATAAGCCTTTGACCTACGCCCTGTACCGGAAGGCGGAGCGGGCGTACATGAAGCTGCGGGCCAGGCTGCCCAGACGCGCCCCGGACACCGGGCGGACCGGGGAGGCGCCGGACCGGCTCCATCCCGTGCCCGGGATGGTCCCCGTGGGGGAGGCCCGCCGTCTCGCCTGAAAAAGGAGGTATACTTATGGAGAAAAGGAAGAAAGCCATATTCGTCGCGGTGTTCGTCACGCTGCTTCTGGCCGCCACGGTGCTGCTCAGCGCCTGCTGCGGACCGGCAGCAGCCTGACGCCGCGCACAGAGAGCGCCGTCTCCCGGAAGGGAGCGGCGCTCTTTCATGTGACCATGTGACAAAACTGTCACACCCGGGGACAAAATGTCACGCGATCCGATTTCGGCGGCCGGAGGGCCGTGGTACAATGAGGGCGCAAAGGAGGAATAGACGATGACGATCCTTGACGTGCAGAGCCTGGGCAAGACCTACACCGGCCGCTTTGGGGCCAACCAGGTCCGGGCGCTGAACAATGTGTCCTTTTCCGTGGAGCAGGGGGAGTATGTGGCCATCATGGGCGAGTCCGGCTCCGGCAAGACCACCCTTCTGAACATGCTGGCCGCCTTCGATAGGCCCACCGCCGGAAAGGTACTGCTGGAGGGGCGGGACCTCTCCGCCATAAAGGAGAGCGAGCTGGCCGCCTTTAGGCGGGACAGCCTGGGGTTCGTGTTCCAGGACTTCAACCTTCTGGACACCTTCAACCTCCGGGACAACATCTTCCTGCCCCTGGTGCTGGCGGGGAAGGGGTACGTGGAGATGAGCCAGCGGCTCCAGCCCATCGCCCACAAGATGGGCATATCCGATGTGCTGATGAAATACCCCTACGAGGTCTCCGGCGGCCAGAAGCAGCGGGCGGCGGTGGCAAGGGCGGTCATCACGGACCCCAAGCTGGTGCTGGCCGACGAGCCCACCGGGGCGTTGGACTCCAAGTCCGCCGACGGGCTCATGGACCTCTTCTCCGAGCTCAACGCCGAGGGCCAGACCATCCTCATGGTCACCCACTCCACCAAGGCGGCCAGCCACGCCGGGCGGGTGATCTTCATCAAGGACGGGGAGCTCTTTCACCAGATCTACCGGGGCGGGAACACCAATGAGCAGATGTACCAGAAGATCGCCGACACCCTGACGCTGCTGGCCACGGGAGGGGAGGAGCCATGAACGGACGGTTTTTCAGCCGCCTGGCCCGCCAGAACCTGCGGAAAAACGCCGGGAGCTACGGCCCGTTCCTGCTGGCCTGCGTCATCACGGTGACCATGTTCTATATCATCATGTCCCTGTCCGTCAATCCGGGGCTCCGGTCCCTGACCGGGGCCGCCACCATCCAGGTGGTGATCCGCTACGGGTCCGTGGTGGTGGGCCTTTTCGCGGTGATCTTCCTATTCTACACCAACAGCTTCCTCATCAAGCGGCGCAAGCGGGAGTTCGGCCTATATAACGTGCTGGGGCTGGAGAAAAAGCACCTCGTCAAGGTCATCGGCCTGGAGACGCTGTATTCCGGGGCCTTGGGGCTGGTGCTGGGGCTTCTCTTCGGCGTCGCCCTGGACAAGGTCATGTTCCTCGTGGTGATGAAGCTTCTGGGCATCGCGCCGCCCATGGGCTTTTTCGTGAGCCCCGCGGCGGTGGGCGTCACGGCGGCCCTGTTCGCGGCCATCTTCCTGCTGATATTATTGAGCAGCATCCGGCAGGTGTATGTGGCAAGGCCGGTGGAGCTTTTGCAGGCCGAGCACGCCGGTGAGCGGGAGCCGAAGGCCAAGTGGTTCATCGCCCTGCTGGGGCTCGTGTGCCTGGGGGCGGGGTATTACATCGCCGTCACCACCACGAACGTCATCCAGGCCATGTTCCTCTTTTTCGTGGCGGTGGTGCTGGTCATCATCGGCACCTACCTTCTCTTCACCGCCGGGAGCGTGGCGCTTTTGAAAGCCCTACGGGCCAACAAGCGGTATTACTACAAGGCCCGGCACTTCACCGCCGTGTCCGGCATGATGTACCGCATGAAGCAAAACGCCGTGGGCCTCGCCAACATCTGCATCCTGTGCACCATGGTGCTGGTGATGATCTCCGGCACAGGCTGTCTCATGCTGGGCATGGAGAGCGCCCTGGCGGAGCGGTATCCCTATGACGTGAACATCCCCCAGAGCAACGGCGCGACCATCGAGATGGTGAAAAACGCCGTGGCGGACGCCGGTATCGTGCCGGAAAACGAGACGGAGTACGATTATTTGACCTCCGCCGCCTACAGCGTGCCCGGCGGACTGGAGACCACCAGGGACTATACGCTGGACACGGAGTCCGCCCTGGCGGACGTGATGGTGATCTGTCTGGAGGATTACAACCGCTGCACCGGCCAGAGCATGACCCTGGGGCCGGACGAGATCCTGCTGAAGGTGGAGCGGGTGGACTATGAGGAGGACACCCTGGAGCTGCTGGGCAAGACCTATACTGTCAAAGAGCAGGTGGAGCCCATGGTGCGCTATGGCAACATGACCGCCAACCTCACCAGCACCTGGTATATCGTGGTGGCAGACAGGGGGGAGCTGGAGCGGGTCGACGCAGCCCTGGCAGGCGAGGAGAGCGTCAAGCCGTCCGAGCAGCGCCAGGGGCGATACTATATGAGCCGGTTCTACGGCTTCGACGTGCCCGGCCACGACGAGGAGACGGCCCTGAACGCCCGGCTGGCCATCCGGGCGGCCTGGAGCCGGGCCAGCGAGGACGAGACCGTGTACCTGGAGGGCACCTACGAGATACGGGCCTGGGAGCGGCAGGACTTCGTGAGCCTCTACGGCAGCCTCTTTTTCCTGGGCCTCTTTTTGGGGCTGCTGTTCACCATGGCCGCCGTGCTCATCATCTACTACAAGCAGATGAGCGAGGGCCGGGACGACCGGGAGCGGTTCCAGATCATGCAGAAGGTGGGCATGAGCCGCCAGGAGGTCAAGCGCACCATCCACGCCCAGGTGCTGATCGTGTTCTTCCTGCCGCTTCTGACGGCGGGGGTGCACACCGGCTTTGCCTTTCCCATCATCAACCGGGTGCTGACCCTCTTCAATCTCATGGGCCGGGACTTCTACCTCAAGTGCGTGGTGGGCACCTTCGCCGTGTTCGCGGCGCTGTACGCCCTGGTGTACGCCCTCACCGCCCGGACCTATTACAAGCTGGTGAGCTGGGAGGGGAACGTATGAAGTTGACAGCCATCGTTTTTATATTGCTGCTCATGGCCGGCGCCCTGCTGCCCGGGTGCAGCCACCAGGACCTGGTGGACGGCTACGATACCGTCATCCAGCTGGCCGGGAACCTGGGCCTCACGGCCAGCCGGTACTTACAGGGGGACCGGGACTTCGGCCCGGACAAGTACACCGGCACCTACACGGCGGACTATGAGGACTACACCGGCACGGAGTACGTGTTCGGCGGCACGGCCCTCACCCGCCGGGAGGGGGAGACCCTGGCAATCCGGTGCGCCATCGAGGCCAGGAGCGGGAAGCTGCGGCTGGACTGGAACTACGGTGCCTGGGAGCCGGTGACGCTGCTGGACGGGGCGGGGACATACGAGGATATCATCTACCTCAGCCCCGGCAGCAACTACTTCGCCCTTGTGGGGGAGGGGTTCACCGGCTCCGTGGAGCTCACGATGGAGTAGACCGGCGCTTTACAATTTATATAAGTTGTGGTATGTTAATAGCGCAAAATCAGGCTCAAGGGCCGGTTTTGCGCTATTCTTGTTTGGGAGGGGGCGCTTCGGTGGGCTTTGTCCTGTCAGCGGCGGCGGCCTGCCTGCGGGCCGGGCTGAATGCCGTATACGCCGTCATGAAGCTGGCCCCCGTCCGGGACAGGGTATGCTTTCTGAGCCGCCAGGGGGATAAGCCCTCTGAGGACTTTCTGCTCTTGCAGGAGGGGCTCAAAAAGGCGAGCCCCGATACGGAGACCGTGTCGGTCTGCTGCCGGTTCACGGGCCGGAGGGACGGCCTGTGGCGCTTCGCCAAGGCCACCCTGAAGAGCATGACCTATCTCGCCACGTCAAGGGTGTGCGTGATGGACTCCTACTGGCCGGCGGCGTCCCTGCTGCGGCACAGAAAGTGCCTGAAGATCATCCAGATCTGGCACGCCAACGGCAAGATCAAAAAGTCCGGCTACCAGACCCTGGACGCCGTGTCCGGCCGCAGCGCCCAGGCGGCCAGGGCGTTGCGGATGCACCGCAATTACGACTACGTCATTGGCGGCGGCCCGGCCTGGAACTGGTGCTACTGCGAGTGCTTCGACATCACTGAGGATAAGATACGTAATTACGGCCTGCCCCGGCTGGATAAGCTCTCCGCCCCGGCGCCGGACCGGGAGCCCTTTCTGGAGCGGCACCCCAGCGCCCGGGGGAAGACCATCGTGCTGTACGGCCCTACCTTCCGGGACTACGTGATGGACCCGCCCACCGAGCTCGTGCGGCGCTTCGACCCGGAAAAATACGAGTTCATCTGCCGGTTCCACCCCCGGCAGCGGTTCACGGACGACAGCTACCGGGACCTGTGCCATTATAACGACGAGGACATATTCTACCTTTTGCAGATGTGCGACTGGTTCATCACGGACTGGTCCTCCCTGGCATTGGAGGCGGCGGTGCTGGATAAGCCCACCCTCTACTATCTGCCGGACAACGAGCGGTATTGCCGGGAAAACGGCGTGAATCTGGACCTGATGCGGGCCATGCCCAGGTGCAGCTTCACCGGCGAGGAGCCCATCTGGCGCATCATCGACACCGGCGCCTACCCCTGGGAGGAGCTGGAGCGGTACCGGGCGGAGTATCTGCCGGCGGACCTGGGACATTCCACGGAGAAGATCGTTTCACTGATAAAGGCGTGTTTGGATGGAAAAGAAGTATGTGATCATGGCTGACGGCAACATGAGCCGCTGGGAGCCCGGGCGGGAGCGGCCCAAGCACCTTTTGGAGGTGGGGGGCGAGACGCTTCTGGCCAGGCTGGTCCGGCAGCTCCGTGAGGCCGGCCCCGGGGCGGCGGTGTACATCACTTCCCGGGACCCCCGGTATGAGGTGCCGGGGGCAGTCCGCTATGAGCCGAAGCACAACCTCATGGAGATCGATAGGTTCACCGGGGAGCTCATCGACGACGGCACCTGCTTCCTCTACGGCGACACCTATTACACGGACGGCGCCGTCCGCACCATCATGACCTGCGGGGCGGGGGATGACCTCTTTTTCGTGGGCGCCCGCCACGCCGTGGTGGCCGTGAAGGTCAATAACGCGGCCGTGATGCGCCGCCACATCGAGCGGGTGCGGGCGGCATACCTGCGGGGCGAGACCCGTGAGTGCAAGGGCTGGCAGCTCTACCAGTCCTACGCCGGGCTGCCCTTCGGGCCCATCGTCCGGGGGGACCACTTCCTCCAGCTGGAGGATGGCACCCAGGGTTTCAACACCATGGAGGAATACGAGCAGTTCCTCCTGGAACGGGAGGCGTGACCGCCATGGATATCTATGATCTTGTCCACCGGGCGGAGCGGAAGATCAAGCTGGCGCTGCTGTTCATCGTGCGCATCGTGGGCGCGCCGGACCACTTTCACTGCCCGCTGCCCACCCGCCTGCGGGCCAACTTCTCCGGGGGCTTCACCGGCGACCAGTGGAAGCTCTACGGCCTGGACGGCAAAAAGCGCCACGAGTACCTGTCGGAGTTCGACTGGTACCGCTCCCGGTACGTGAACGCGCCCTTCGACTACATGCTCAACAACAAGGTGGTGGCCACGGAGGTGCTGGAGAAGTACATCCGCGTGCCGGAGATATACGCCATCCGCACCGGCGGGGTGATCCGGGACCGGTCCGGCCGGCCCATGGACGACGAGGGCGCGCTGGCCCTGCTGCGGGAGAAGGGCCAGGTCATCATCAAGCGCTACGACAAGGGCAAGGGCGAGGGCATCCGCCGCCTGGCCTGGCGGGACGGACAGTACTGGCTGGACGCCAGGGCCGTGGACGCCGGGGCAGCCGCCAAGGCCCTGGAGACCGGCTGGAACTGGTACATGTCCGAGGTGGTGACCCAGCACGCCTACGCCGCCAGCCTCTATCCCGAGACCGTCAACACCATCCGCATGATCGTGTTCCGGGACCCGGAGACCCAGCGGTCCAAACTCTTTTTCGCCGTGCAGCGGGTGGGCCTTGAAAAGACCATCCCCGTGGACAACGCCAGCCAGGGCGGCATCGTGTGCAAGATCGACCTGGAGACGGGGCGGCTGAGCCACGGCCGGACCCTCCACGACCTCACAGTCTACGACACCCACCCGGACAGCGGCACCCGGTTCGAGGACGTGTCCGTCCCCGACTGGCCGGCCCTGAAGGAGGAGATCGTGGCCCTCTCTGATAGGTTCCCCTATCTGCACTTCGTGGCCTGGGATGTGGTGAAGCTGGCCGATGGCACCAACTGCGTCATCGAGGCCAACACCTCCTCCGGAGTGAACATCGTGCAGCTCTGGGGCCCCCAGCGCCACGGCGAGCTGGGCGCATTTTACCGGTACCACGGCATCATCCGGGACTGAGTGTCCCCCACAGAAGAACGGACAGGGCTCTCTTTTCGCCAAGGCGCGTACGGCGTCCGGGCGGAAAGGGGGCCTTTTGGTGTTTTTGACAATTCCTAGGTTTTTAGAAAGGTTTGGTTGATTTACAATACAATATGTTGTATAATCGTACGCAATATTGGGTTTTTATCGCCGGCAGCGGCCGGTGGGAGTGAGCTATGAGTATTGCGTCCAAGGCCATCGGCTTCGCCAAAAAGGAATATAACGCCTACAAGAAGCAGCGCTCCGAGGAGCGGGCCGGGTTCCGCGCCATCAGCCAGCGGGAGGCGTGGCAGCTGGAGGACCGGCTGACCGTCCGGGAGAAGCAGCACTACTGCGAGCGGAAGGCCTACGCGCAGCTGAAATACTTCCCGAACCTGGACGCGCCGGAGACCTACAGCGAAAAGCTGATCTGGCTGGCGCTGCACTATAAAAACCCCCGCATCGCCCAGCTCACGGACAAGTGCGAGATGAAAAAGCATATCGCCCAGCTTGTGGGCCCGGAGTACGTGGTGCCCCTGCTGGGGGTATACGAGGACGTGAACGACGTGGACTTCGCCGCCCTGCCCAAGCGGTTCGTGGCCAAGTCCACCGCCGGATGGGCCAACCGCCAGGTCATCCTGGTGCCGGACAAGGACGGGGCGGATATCGACCGGCTGAAGGCACGGATGGCCGAGTGGCTGTATCCCTGGAACACCTACTATTACGCCAACCTCTGCATCACCGACGAGAAGATCGTCCCCCGCATCGTGATCGAGGAGATGCTGGGCGGCGGCGGCCCCGTGACGGACTACAAGCTTCTGTGCTTCGGCGGGGAGCCGAAGATCATCCTCATCGTCAATAACCGGGGCACGGCGGACCTGCAGAAGACCTTCATCTGGCTGGAGGACTGGTCCGTGATGCCCCTGTCCCGCAACAAGGCGGGCCGGGACATGGCGCCCCAGAAGCCGGACAAGCTGGACGAGCTGGCGGCCCTGGCAAAAAAGCTGTCCGCGGGCTTCCCCCTGGTGCGGGTGGACTTCTACGAGGACAAGGGCCGGATATACGTGGGGGAGATGACCTTCTCCCCGGGCCTGTTTTTGAAGATCAACCCCACCGAGACGGACCGCCGGATGGGCGGGCTCATCCGCCTGGACGGCATTGAGGGCATACGCTGATGGGAGAGCTGAGAAAACGCCTGCGGGGCGTGCGGTCCGTGAAGCACTTCTTCCAGAAGTGCGTGGCCGTGGCCATGCGCGGGCCCATGCGCTGGTACGAGGAGGACAGGCTGGGCGGCGTCCTGACCAAGAAGCAGGAGAACTACCGCCTGGAGCGGGACGGCCTTCTCACCGAGGGACGGAAAAAGGAGATACTGACCGACGTGTGCCGCCGGGAGCTGGGCTACGCCGTGGATTGGGACGAGCCCAAGAGCTTCAACGAGAAGATCATGTGGCTGAAGCTCAACTACCAGGACCCGCTCATCACCCGCTGCTGCGACAAGTACGCCGTGAAGGGCTACGTGACGGAGGTGCTGGGGCCGGCGTTCACGGTGCCCACCATCGGCCGGTGGTCCGACCCGGACGAGATAGACTTCGACGCCCTGCCGGACCAGTTCGTCCTCAAGGTGAACTGGTCCAGCGGCATGAACATCATCGTGCCCGACAAGAGCAGGCTGGACCGGGACGAGGCCCGGAAAAAGCTGAAGGGCTGGCTCTCGCCGGAACAGAACAGCTACTACCAGACCTTCAACTGGGGCTACAAGCACATGGCTCCGGTGGTGTACGCGGAGGAATATATCTCCGAGATCGGGGACAGCACCCAGATCTATGACTACAAGTTCTTCTGCTACGACGGCGTGTGCAAAAACATATTCATCACCACGGACCGGTTCACCAACAAGACCTACAACTGGTTCGACCGGGACTTCAACGAGCTGCCCTTCACCTACGGCCGGGTGGGCAAGACCAAGGGCGGGGTGAAAAAGCCCAAGCACTACGAGGACATGGTGGTCTGGGCCGAGAAGCTGTCAAGACCCTTCCCCTTCGTCCGGGTGGACTTCTATGAGATCGGCGACCGGGTGATGGTGGGGGAGATGACCTTCTACTGCGGCGGCGGCATCCTGGCCTTCCACCCCCGGGAGTGGGACTACAAGCTGGGCGAGCTCATCCAGCTGCCCCAGCCGGTGTACTTCGACGGGCGGGTATCCTGCGAGGCCCTGCCGGCCCGGGAGGCGTACCTCCGGGAGGAGCGCATCACGGAGGCGGAAAAACGCCGCTTCTGCGAGCAGAGATATTTTGACGGGACCCTCACCTGGCCTGACCTGGCGGCGCCGGAGAAATACAGCGAGAAGGTGCTGTGGCTGGCGCTCCACGGCGCGGGGCCGGAAGCCGCACGGGCGGCGGACGCCTGGGAGCTGCGCGCGCTCGCGGCGGAGCGGCTGGGGGAGCGGTACGCCGCGCCCGTGCTGGGCGTGTACGACGACGTGGACGCCATCGATCTGGCGGCCCTGCCGGAGAGCTTCACGGCCCGGTCCACGGCGGTCCGGGGCGGCGGGCGGACCCTGACGGTATCCCATAAGCGGTACCAGAACGAGGGTCTTTTCCGGGCCCGGGCGGCTGAGTGGCTGTGCCCGTGGAACACGTTTTATTACGAGAACATGTGCGTCACCGCGGAGCGTATCGCGCCGCGCATCCTCATAGAGCCGGTCCGGGAGGGCGGGAAGCTCCATCGGTTCCTGTGCCTGGACGGCGTGCCCCGGCTGTACCGCGCCTGCGGGGCGGCGGGGGAGGCCCTGGAGCTGGAGAACTGGTCCGAGGTCCCCGGCGGGACGGAGAAGCTGGCGGCCCTGGCCGGTAAGCTGGCCGCGGGGTTCCCGGCGGCGGTGGTGGATATCGTCGAGGACGGAGAGAATATATATATCAGCGGGCTGGACGTGTATCCCGGTCTCTTTGAGCGGATAGACCCGCTGCTGGACAGGCGCCTTGGCGGCCTGGTGCATCTGGAAAACATAGGGGGTAGCGAGGGATGAGCGTGGTAAGAAAGATCAAGCGGAAGGTCAAGCGCGGTATCAGAAAGTGCGTGGTCGCCTTTATGAACAAGGCGGTGCCCTGGTACGAGAAGGACCAGGAGGAGCACATCCAGTACCGGCGCACGGACATGTACAACCTGGAGCAGCGCGGCGAGCTGACGGTGGAGAAGAAAAAGTCCGTCATGCGGGCCATCTTCAACAGGTACGTGGGCTACGTGCCCAACATCGACCATCCCCGCGCCTTCAACGAGAAGATACAGTGGCTGAAGCTGCACTATCAAAACCCGTCCATCATCCGCTGCGTGGACAAGTTCTCCGTGAAGGGCTACGTGTCTGAGGTGCTGGGCCCGGAGTTCGTGGTGCCCACCATCGACTGGTGGACCAACGCCGACGACATCGACTTTGACGCCCTGCCGGATAAATTCGCCCTGAAGGTCAACTGGTCCAGCGGCATGAACATCATCGTGCCGGACAAGAGCAAGATCGACCAGGACGAGGTGCGCAAAAAGGTCCGTGGCTGGCTCAAGCCCAGCCAGAACAGCTACTACCAGCTGTTCAACTGGGGCTACAAGTACGTCTCCCCGGTGGTGTACGCCGAGGAGTACATCTCCGAGATCGGGGACAGCACCCAGATATACGACTACAAGTTCTACTGCTACCGGGGCAAGTGCGGGACCATGTTCATCACCACGGACCGGTTCACCAACAAGACCTACAACTACTTCGATAGGGACTTCAACGAGATACCGGCCACCTGGGGCCGTGTGGGCAAGACCGTGGGCGGGGTGAAAAAGCCCAAGCACTATGAGGACATGGTGGTCTGGGCCGAGAAGCTCTGCAAGCCCTTCCCCTTCGCCCGGGCGGATTTCTACGAGATCGGCGACCGGGTCATGATCGGCGAGATGACCTTCTACGCCGGCGGCGGCATCCTGAAGTTCACCCCCCGGGAGTGGGATTTCAAGCTGGGCAAGCTCAACCGTTTGCCCGACCCCATGTACTTCGAGGACCTGCGCAGCTTCAAGGGTCCCTCGGCCAGGGAGAATTATACCCTGGAGAAGACCATCACCATGATGGAAAAGCAGCACTACTGCGAGCAGCGGGCATTCGGCCAGCTGTTCTACTGGCCCAACCTGACTCATCCCCGGTCCTTCAGCGAGAAGGTGCTGTGGCTGGCCCTGCACTATGACGACCCCACTGTCGCCCGGGTCACCGACAAGTACGAGCTGAAGGCCTACGTGGCGGAGAAGGCCGGGGAGCAGTACGTCATTCCCGCCGTGGGCGTGTACAGCGATGTGAACGACATGGATTGGGAGGCCATGCCCACCCAGTTCGTGGCCAAGTCCACCGTCACCCGTGACCGGGGCCAGCTGGAGATCGTGGGCAACCGGCAGTACCGCAACGAGGGCGTGTTCAAGGCCCGGGCGGCCGAGTGGCTGTACCCCTGGAACACTTACTATTACGACAACATGTGCATCACCGGCCAGAAGGTGAAGCCCCGCCTGCTCATCGAGAAGCGCCTGGGCGAGGGCAAGACCGTCCCGGCCCGGTACGAGATCTACTGCATCCACGGCGAGCCCTGGACGGCGCTGGTGCCCTGCGGCCGGAAGAACGGCCGGCAGCGCAGCGGCTTCATGATGATCGACACCTGGCAGGGCGCCCCCTTCCGCCGCCATGACGTGGACAAGATATCCAAGGCGGAGAAGCCCGCCCAGCTGGAGGAGATGCTCACGGTCAGCCGCAAGCTGGCGGGGGACCTCCCCTTCGCGGCGGTGGAATTCCTGCTGGTGGACGGCCGTCTCTATGTGAACGGCATCAACTGCGATCCGGGGCTGTTCCAGCGCATCGAGCCCGTGGAGTGGGATTTCCGCCTGGGCAGCGTCATCGACCTGGACAAGGTGGACCCCAGCCGCCTGCGGGACGAGGCTTGAGAGGCGGCGGACCATGAAAGTCATTCGGAAGATCAAACGAAAGATCAGCGGCGGCGTCAAAAAGTGCAGCACCGCCTTCATGCGCTATGGCATGAAGTGGTACGAGGCCGACAAGCAGGAGCATGCCCGCTCCTTCAAGCGGGACAATTACCGCCTGGCCCAGAGCGGCCAGCTGACCCAGGAGAAGAAGCAGGAGATACTCAGCGGCGTGTTCAGGCGCCGGGTGGGCTATGAGCTGAACTGGAACAACCCCCGGTCCTTCAACGAGAAGATCAACTGGCTCCGGCTCAACTACCAGAATCCCCTGGTGACCCGCTGCTGCGACAAGTTCTCCGTGAAGGGCTACGTCACCGAGATACTTGGGCCCGAGTTCGTGGTGCCCACCATCGACTGGTGGACCACCCCGGACCAGATCGACTTCGACAAGCTGCCCGACAAGTTCGTGCTGAAGGTGAACTGGTCCAGCGGCATGAACATCATCGTGCCCGACAAGAGCAAGCTGGACCAGGACGAGGTGCGCAAAAAGCTGCGCTACTGGACCCAGCCCAGCCAGAACAACTACTATGAGCTGTTCAACTGGGGCTACAAGTACATGTCCCCGGTGATCTACGCCGAGGAGTACATCTCCGAGATCGGCGACAGCAGCCAGGTGTATGACTACAAGTTCTTCTGCTACGACGGCGTGTGCAAGAACCTGTTCATCACCACCGACAGGTTCACCCACAAGACCTACAACTGGTTCGACAGGGACTTCAACGAGCTGCCCTTCACCTACGGCACCGTGGGCAAGACCGAGGGCGGCGTGAAAAAGCCCAGGCACTATGAGGATATGATCGCCTGGGCAGAGAAGCTGTCAAAACCCTTCCCCTTCGTCCGGGTGGACTTCTACGAGATCGGCGATAGGGTGATGGTGGGGGAGATGACCTTCTACTGCGGCGGCGGCATCCTGGCCTTCCACCCCCAGAAGTGGGACTTCGAGCTGGGCAAGAACATCCGCCTGCCGGCGCCCCTCCACTTCGACGAGCTGCGCCAGTATGAGGCCATCGAGCCCAAGGAGGCCTACATGCTGGAGAAGGAGAACGGCATCTCCATCCAGGAAAAGCAGCACTACTGCGAGCAGAAGGGCTACGCCCAGCTCTTTTACTGGCCTGACCTGACCCATCCCCGGTCCTTCAACGAGAAGCTGCTGTGGCTGGCCCTGCACTACCAGAGCCCCGTGGTGGCCCGGGCTGTGGACAAGTACGAGATGAAGTCCTACGTGTCCGAGCTGGTGGGCCCGGAGTACGTGGTGCCCGCCATCGGCGTGTACGAGGACGTGAACGACATCGACTGGGACGCCCTGCCCGAGCAGTTCGTGGCCAAGTCCACCGCCGGCTGGTCCGGCAAGCAGGTGGTGATCGTCCGGGAGAAGAGCTACCGCAACGAGGGCGTGTTCAAGGCCCGGGTGGCCGAGTGGCTGTACCCCTGGAACACCTACCGCTACGAGAACATGTGCATCACCGACCAGAAGATCAAGCCCCGTATCATCATCGAGCAGCTTCTGGGCGACGGCCGGAGCGCCCTCGTGGACTACAAGTTCTACTGCACCTACGGCGAGGCCAAGATGGCCCTGGTGGTGTGCGACAGGAAGGCCAAGAACCAGACCCGCGCCTTCGTGGATGTGAGCACCTGGACGGCCATGCCCTTCCGCCGCCGGGGCATCCATAAGGCCAACTCCGCCCCCAAGCCGGAAAAGCTGGACGAGATGCTGGGCATCTGCAAAAAGCTCTCCGCCGGTGCGCCCCTGGTGCGGGTGGACTTCTACGAGCACGAGGGCCGCATCTACGTGGGCGAGGTGTCCTATGACCCGGGCCTGTTCCTCCGGTTCGAGCCGGTGGAGTGGGACTTCAAGCTGGGCGAGTATATCGACCTGGACCGGATCGACCCCAAGTGCCTGCACGACGTGTAAACAAAAAAGACGCCCCGCCGGGGCGTCTTTTGCTATGCCAAGACCGCCGCTCACCAGCGTGAGCGGCGGTCTTTTGCGCGCTTCGGCGGGGCTTACTTGATCTCCTCCACGTCGTCTCCCGAGACGCCGCAGACGGGGCAGACGGGCTCCTCGCCGTCGGCCACCTCGAATTCCACGCCGCAGACATGGCACTTGTACTTTTTCATGGTCGTTCTCCTTTTCATCCGCTGTTGGGCGGTCATCCATAAAATCATACCATATCGGACGGGCCCTGTCAATTTTGGGAGCGGCGGAACTTTTTTGCAAGAACGCCGTCCAAATGGGCAGAATGGATACAAGGAGGCGTTTTGCATGAGACGTTTGATGATACTGTCCCTGGCGCTGCTGATGCTGCTGGCCGGGTGCGGCCGGACCGGCCAGGCCAAGGAGCTGCCCCCGTCCCCGGCGCCGCTGTCCCATGACCTGATGCTTGGGGTGGAGGCCCAGGCGGACATACCCGAGGCCGCCCTCTCCCCGGAGGGCGCCCGGGCGGTGACCGGCTTCGGCCTGGGGCTGCTCCAGCGCTGCATGGCGGGGGAGAACACCCTGGTCTCGCCGCTGTCCGTCATCGAGGCGCTGGCCATGACCGCCAACGGCGCGGCGGGGGACACCCTGGCCCAGATGGAGGATACCCTGGGCATGGACCTGGAGGCGCTGAACGCCTATCTCGCCGCCTACGCCCGGTCCCTGCCGGACAGCGAGGGCGGCAGCGTCCGCATGGCCAACGGCATCTGGCTCAACAGCGGTGCGGGCCTCGCCGTGGAGCGTGACTTCCTCCAGGCTAATGCCAGTTACTACGGCGCAGGGGTCTATGAGCAGCCCTTCGATGACGCCGCCCTCGCGGACATCAACGGCTTCGTGTCCGAGCACACCGCGGGCCGCATCCCGTCCATCCTGGACCAGCTGAGCCCCGGTGCGGCCGCGGTGCTGGTCAACGCCCTGGCCTTTGACGGCGTCTGGGAGGAGATATACCGGGAGGACCAGCTCCGGTCCGGCCTGTTCACGGCGGCGGGCGGCACGGAGCAGCAAGCGCAGTTCATGGAGTCCGTGGAGGACACCTATATCGAGGACGAGCACGCCGCCGGGTTCATGAAGTACTACCAGGGCTGCCACTACGCCTTCGCGGCCCTGCTGCCGGAGGAGGGCATGTCCCTGGCGGACTACGCCGCCTCCCTCACCGGGGAGAAGCTGCACGGCCTGCTGGAAGGGGCCGAGAAGGACACCTATGTGGAGACCGCCATCCCCAAGTTCTCCGCGGAGTACAGCGCGGAGCTGGCCGGCGTGCTGGCGGCCATGGGCATGGCGGACGCCTTTGACCCGGAGAGTGCCGACTTCTCCCGGCTGGGCAGCTGTGAGACCGGGCCCCTCTATATCGACCGGGTGGCCCACAGGACCTTCGTCCAGGTGGACGAGGCCGGCACGAAGGCCGGCGCCGCCACCGCCGTGGAGGTCCGGGAGGCCGGTATGCTGGCACCGGAGCGGCTCACGGTCCGGCTGGATAGGCCGTTCCTCTATATGATCGTGGACTGCCGGCAGAACGTGCCCATCTTCCTGGGCGCGGTGACGGAGCTGGATTGAGAAAAAAAGACTGGAGCTTGCCAAAAAACACGTATATGTTTGGATGAGGGAGGGGGAGCTTGAGGGGGGCGGAGCCCCGCCTCAAATGGGATCAAAAGCCGGCAAATGCCCGCGTTTGCGCCGCGCAGCGGCAGTATTTCATGACGCCTTTGGCGGCAGGAAATACTCGGCTTTCAGGCAGGCTGTCAAAGATCCTTCTTTGACAGCCTGAGTCTTATATCCCCCGGTTTTTCCGGGGGATTTTTTTGTTTGCCGTATTGACAAGAGCCGCCATGTTGACTATAATGTAACCAATTTGTAAACTTTATTACTTTTTGAAATCAAATGGAAGCAGAGGGACACACATGGCAGCGGGAAAGAAGAGCGTTCTTGTGATATTCGGCGGCGCCTCCCCGGAGCATGAGGTGTCGTGCACCTCGGCGGCCTCGCTGGTGGGCGCCATCGACCGCTCACAGTACGACCTCTATGTGGCGGGCATCACCAAGGACGGGGCGTGGTATCTCACTCCGGCGGCCCCGGAGGCCATCGCCGGCGGGGACTGGCTGTCCGACCCCGCCAACAGGAAGGCCGTGCTGTCCCCGGACCGGGGGCAGAGGGGCCTGCTGGTGCTGGAGGGGGACAGGTGGGAGCTTATCCCAATCGACGTGGCTTTTCCCATGGTCCACGGGGAGACCGGCGAGGACGGCATGCTGCCGGGCCTGCTGGAGCTGGCGGGCATCCCCTACGTGGGCTCCGGCGTGCGGGCCTCGGCCTGCAGCATGGACAAGCCCGTGACCATGCTCTTCTGCGACCTCTGCGGCATCAAGCGGCCCGAGTTTTTCGCCTGTCAGGCAGAGGCCTTTGCCCATGACCCGGAGGGGACGGCGGCGGCCTGCGAGGACCACTTCGCCAAGACCGTGGGGACCGTGTATCCCCTGTTCGTAAAGCCCGCCTCGGCCGGGTCCTCCATCGGCATCAGCAAGGTGGACGGCCGGCAGGAGCTCATCGCCGCCATGGACGAGGCCCGCCGGTATTCCGCCGGGCTCATCGTGGAGGAGAGCATCCGGGGCCGGGAGCTGAAGGTGGCCGTGCTGGGGGACGGATACGTCCGGGCAGGGGACATCTGCGAGATACTGCTGTCCGGCAGCATCTTCAACAGCTACGACATGAAATACGCCGGCAGCGGCGCCCACAAGATCATTCCCGCCGACCTGCCGGAGGACACGGCGGAGGCCATCAAAAAGGCCGCCATCGACATCTTCAAGAAGCTGGGCTGCAAGGGCTACGCCCGGGTGGACTTCTTTTTGAAGGACAACGGCGACATATACTTCAACGAGCTGAACACCATCCCGGGCTTCTCCGCCCACAGCATCTACCCGCTGATGCTGGCCAGCCAGGGGCTGAGCTATGAGGCGCTGGTTGACGAGATGCTGGTCACCGCCCTGAACGGCGGCTAATTGGATACATATGTCAAAGCGCCGGGCGAATGCCCGGCGCTTTGCCGTATATCATTCAGTGGGGCGGGGCCATGTAGTCCCGGTCGATGGTGAGGGCCAGCTCCGCGTCCGGGTACCGCTCCCGGACGATGTTCTCCAGCATCCGGCGCAGCTCCGCCTCCGGGATGGCCACGTCTGCCGGGACGTAGCAGTCCAGCCGGACTTCCGTCTTGCCGTCCCGCTGGGTGACCCGGGGGTCGTGGACCGTGAGCCGGGGGTCGACGACGCCCATGCGGGCGGTCACATAGGCCCGCAGGCGGTTCTCCACGGTGTTCTCGTGGGAGATGGGGTCCAGCTGGAACACGATGTGCAGCCCGTCCTGCTCCCAGAACGCCCGGGACAGGGCGTCCAGGGCGTCGTGGTGGGCCATGGGGTCCCCCTCCGCCGCCATCTCCACGTGGGCGCTGGCGAACCGGCGGCCGGGGCCGTAGTCGTGGAGCATGAGGTCGTGGGTGGACAGCACGCCGGGGCAGGCCAGGATGCGGGTGCGGATGGACTCCACCTCGGCCGGGTCCGGCTTCTGGCCCAGCAGCGGGTCCACCGTGTCCTTTACGAGGCGGAAGCCGCTGTACAGCACGAACAGCGCCACGCCCAGGCCCAGCCAGCCGTCCAGGTCCAGGCCCGTGAGCCGGGAGATGAGCATACCGGCCAGCACCACGGCTGTGGCCACGGCGTCGTTTCGGCTGTCCGCCGCCGTGGCTTCCAGGGTCCTGGAGCCGATGCGCCGTCCGGCGTCCCGGTTGAAGGCCATCATCCACAGTTTCACCGCGATGGACCCCGCCAGCACCGCCGCCATGGGCCAGGAGAACACGGCCGCCGCCGGGTGGATGAGCCGCTCCGCGCTGCTCTTCAATAGCTCCAGCCCCGCCGCCAGGATGAGCACCGCCACCATGAGCCCGGCCAGGTACTCATACCGGCCGTGGCCGTAGGGGTGCTCCTCGTCCGCCGGGCGGGCGGCCAGGCGGAACCCCAGCAGGCTCACGATGTTGGACGCGGCGTCCGACAGGTTGTTGACCCCATCCGCCACGATGGCGATGGACCGGGCCGCCAGGCCCGTCAGCAGCTTTAATAGGAACAGAAGGGAGTTTGCGATGATGGCCAGGACGCTGGCCAGCTGGCCGTAGGCCGTGCGCACGGCGGGCAGCTCCGGCCTGTCGAAGTCCGGTATGAAACGCTTGATGAGCCGCTGGAACATCCCGCCGCCTCCTTTCCTGGGTCCGCCTTCCGCGGCTATACCATAATACGCAAAGGGCGCGGCCTGTGCCACTGCCCTTTACATTATAATAATGATCATCGCAAGGCGAAAACAAATGTTTTCGCCGCCAAACT
Source organism: uncultured Oscillospiraceae bacterium (assembly GCA_947624035.1). Taxonomy (GTDB): domain Bacteria; phylum Bacillota; class Clostridia; order Oscillospirales; family Oscillospiraceae; genus CAJOIG01. The sequence continues at coordinate 19,762 of CANQIH010000016.1, forward strand.
TGTCGTTTGGCGGCAAATGATCCAAGGATCATTTGCGCGATGTTCATTGTAATGAGTATCTGGCAAAACAGCGTAGCTGTTTTGCTGAGCCGCAAAGCGACTCGGTGCAACGCCTTACGGCGTTGCACCAGTAGATAATCATTATAGGGCGGCGGGGGCACCTTTGTCAACGCTAACCGCGCCTTGTGTTTTGATGCGGGGGATGGTATACTGCGGCCATATCACAGAAAAGGAGAGCGGGCTATGGACAGAGCGGAGGCCAGGAGAAGGGCGGAGGCGTTGGTGAGCCGGATGACTCTGGAGGAGCGGGCCGGACAGCTGCGGTATCACGCCCCGGCCATCGAGCGGCTGGGCGTGCCCGCCTACAACTGGTGGAACGAGGCGCTCCACGGCGTGGCAAGGGCCGGACAGGCCACGGTGTTCCCCCAGGCCATCGGCCTTGGCGCTGCCTTCGACGAGGGGCTGCTCCACGATATCGGCGCCGCCATCGCCATGGAGGCCCGGGCCAAGTATAACGCCGCTGCCGCCCACGGGGACCGGGACATATACAAGGGGCTCACCTTCTGGTCCCCCAACGTGAACATCTTCCGGGACCCCCGGTGGGGCCGGGGCCAGGAGACCTACGGCGAGGACCCCTGGCTCACCGCCCGGCTGGGCGTGGCCTACGTGAAGGGCTTGCAGGGGGAGGGGGAGACCATGAAGGCCGCCGCCTGTGCCAAGCACTTTGCCGTCCACTCCGGCCCGGAGGCGCTGCGCCACTGCTTTGACGCGAAGGTGTCGGAGAAGGACCTGCGGGAGACCTATCTGCCCGCCTTCGAGGCGCTGGTGAAGGAGGCCGGGGTGGAGGCGGTGATGGGCGCCTACAACCGGGTGAACGGGGAGGTCTGCTGCGCCAGCCCCGCCCTGCAGAAGATACTGCGGGAGGAGTGGGGCTTTGAAGGCCACTTCGTCTCCGACTGCGGCGCCATCCGGGATTTTTACGAGAACCACGGTGT
>CANQIH010000017.1 GCA_947624035.1 uncultured Oscillospiraceae bacterium
TGCTCCTTGCGGGGGTCGATGACGAACAGGGCGCCGGGGAGCTTCTTCATGTCCTTCACGCCGCCCAGGTACTTCTCCAGCTTGGCCTGCTCGCCCATGAGCTTCATGACTTCCTTCTTGGGCAGCATGTCGAAGGTGCCGTCCTCCTGCATGCGCTTGAGCTGGTTGAGACGGTCCACACGGGTGCGCATGGTCTTGAAGTTGGTGAGCATACCGCCCAGCCAGCGGGCGTTGACGTAGTACTGGCCGACGCGGGAGGCCTCCTCGGCCACGGCGTCATGGGCCTGCTTCTTGGTGCCCACGAACAGGATGGACTGGCCGCTCTCCGCCAGGGAACGCACGAAGGCATAGGCCTCCTCCAGCTTCTTCACCGTCTTCTGCAGGTCGATGATATAGATGCCGTTGCGCTCCATGTAGATGTACTCGGCCATCTTGGGGTTCCAGCGCCGGGTCTGGTGACCGAAGTGGACGCCAGCCTCCAGGAGCTGCTTCATAGATACTACTGCCATTACGTTTTTTCCTCCTTGTTTATTCAGTTTTACCCTCCGGACGCCTCATCCTTGCGGCCACCCCTTACGGGACCGGGCCGTGCGTCAGCGTCCGTGCGTAATAGGCAAGCTGGAATATTATATCAGAGAGTCTACCCCATTGCAAGTACATTTTTACTGAAACCAGGGCTTTTTCGGGCGCTTGGCCCGCAGGATGCCCCGGTCCGACTCCACCAGGATGAGGTCGTCCCCCACCCGGCTGATGCACTCCCATGGCAGGATGTAGTCGTCCTCCCGGCCAAAGAGGCCGAAGTACCTGGCCCGGCCCGGCACCACCAGGGCGGTGATGCGCCCCTCCGGGGACGTGAACTCCACGTCGCACACGTACCCCAGGCGGCGGCCCGTGCGCACGTTGATGACCTCTTTGTACCGAAACTCAGAAAAGCGGCTCTGCATATCATATCCCTCCCCGGGAGCCTATGCGCCGCCTGTCGAAAAAATGCGTTCGCCTCTTGCAATCCGGGCCGGAGCGGCCTATAATTCATGACAGTAAAGATTTACAGAGAAAGAGGATGCGCCATGAATTTTGTCTTCATCTCCCCCAACTTCCCCGTGGCCTACCGGCATTTCTGCCAGTGCCTGGCGTCGAACGGCGTCACCGTGCTGGGCGTGGGTGACTGCCCCTATGACGGCCTGCACCCCGAACTGCGGGAGGCCCTCACCGAATATTATAAGGTGGACACCCTGGAGGACTATGACCAGGTGCTCCGGGCCGTGGGCTACTTCACCGGCCGCTACGGCAAGATCGACTGGGTGGAGAGCAACAACGAATACTGGCTGGAGATGGACGCGGAGCTGCGCACCGACTTCAACGTCACCACCGGCCTGAAGTCCGACGAGATATACCGGTTCAAGAGCAAGGCCGCCATGAAGGAGTACTACGAGAAGGCGGGCGTGCCCACGGCCCGGTGCGCCCCGGTGACCACCTTCGAGGACGCCATGGCGTTCATCGCCCTGGTGGGCTACCCCGTGATCGTGAAGCCGGACAACGGCGTGGGCGCCGTGGCCACCTACCGGCTGGAGAACGACGGCGACGCGGAGGCCTTTTTCGCGGAGAAGCCCGACGTGCCCTACCTCATGGAGGAGTTCGTCCCCGGCGAGGTCACCACCTACGACGGGGTCTGCGATTCAAACGGCGACGTGCTCTTTGCCGCGAGCCACATCACCCCCAACTCCATCATGGACATGGTGAACGAGCACGTGCCCTGCTACTACTACGTGGACAAGGACGTGCCCGCCGACGTGGAGGCCGCGGGCAAGGCCACGCTGAAGGCCTTCGGCGCCTACAGCCGGTTCTTCCATCTGGAGTTTTTCCGCCTCACCGCCGACAAGCACGGTCTCGGCAAAAAGGGCGACATCGTGGCCCTGGAGGTGAACATGCGCCCCGCCGGCGGCTACACCCCCGACATGCTGAACTTCAGCCAGAGCGCCGACGTATATCAAATTTGGGCGGACATGGTGGCCTTTGACGAGGTGCGCCACAGCTACGACGGCCCCCACAGCTACTGCGTCTACACAGGCCGCCGGGACGAGGACGACTACGTGCTCACCCAGGGCCAGCTCCAGGAGAAGTACGCCGCCAACGCCCGGCTGTTCACCCGGATGCCGGACGCTCTGGCCGGGACCATGGGCAACCAGGTGTCCATCTGCTGCTTCAACACCATGGAGGAGGTGGAGGACTTCGTCCACACCGCCTTCGCCGTGAAATAAGACCGCGCACCGCCCCGGCGAAAGAGCCGGGGCGTTCCTCTGTCCACTATTTTATCGAATTTCGATAATTTTTTATTGACTTTCGGTAATTCCCGTGGTACTATGATGGCACATAGCGGCTATGATTCTCTGTACGAGGTGATCTAACATGAAACAGAAAGAGCTTTCCATCCTGCTGCGGGCCGTGGTGGTCCTGTGCTGCCTGGTGTGGCTTGTGTTCGCCAACTGGTTCGGCCGGATGCTGGGCCTGGCCATCGTGGAGGACGCCTATGTGGTGGCCTTTCCCCTGCTGCTGTGCCTGATGCTGCTGCCGCCGCTGCTGGTGTTCTGGGACGCCTGGCACATCTTCACCCAGATCGGCAAAAACAACAGCTTCTGCGTGGAAAACGCCCGCCGTCTGCGGCGCATCAGCTTCTGTGCCCTGGCCGATACGGTGCTGGACGTCGTTCTGCTGGTCTATGGGGTGATCCACCAGTTCCGGTTCGCCGCCCAATTCGCCACAGATAACATTGTGAGAGATCTGGGAGACGACCTGTTCCTGTCTGTGGTCAAGTTCCTGTTCGTGGCCTTCATCGGCGTGGCCGTCACGGTGGCCGCCGCGGCCCTGAGCCACCTGACCCTGAAGGCAGCCAGCCTCCAGGACGAGAACGACCTGACCATTTGAAAGGAGCGGCCGTGATGGAAGTGAAAAAACTCTCCTGGCTCCTGCGGGCCCTGCTGATCTTGATCGGTCTGGCCTGCCTGTGGCGGCTGCGGCTGGAGCTTTACGACCTGCGCACCGGCTGGCTCATGCTGTCCGACCCGTACGAGACCTCTCTGTACACCAGGGCGTTCGTGTGCAGTCTGTTTCTCTCGCTGTCGATCCTGGCCGTATTCCCCTGTCTGGGGTCAGCCTGGGGCATCTTCCGGCAGGCGGGCCTGGGCCGGGGCTTTTACCAGGAAAAGCGCCTGCGGGTCCTGGCGTGGCTGACCGGGCTGGAGACGGCGCTGCTGGCAGCGTCCGACGGCATGATGCTGTCCTTCCGGGTGGACCGGCTGGGGTCCGGCTTTCTCCGGGGCGTCCCCGCGATGCTGGACGGCACCATGCTGCTGTACATCGGCCTGACCCTGGGCTGCGCCGCCCTGACCGCCGCCGTACTGGCCCTGAGCCGGTCCGCCGGGCATGCGGCGGCGCTGGCGGACGAAAACGCTCTGACGGTCTGAAGGGAGGCGCGGATATGGATAACAAACTTCTCTCCCGGAGCCTGCGGGCTCTGGTGGTCCTGGGAGCGGCCATGTGGCTGTATCTCGTGGCAGATAATACATATCACTTCGTTCTGGCTCTCAGTGGCCAGGCATGGCCCGCGTCCTACGGGGTGTTCGGCCGGTCTACGGCAACGGAGTCCCTGATCCTGCTGGCACTGCTGGCCGCGGCCCCCACGCTGTGGGATATGTGGGCGCTGGCCGGTCAGTGCGGCGCCGGCCGTGGCTTTGACAGCACCACAGCCCGCCGTCTGCGGCGGATGGGACGGTGCGGCGGGGCCGTCACGGTGCTGTTGGCGCTGCTTGTGGGGACGATGCTCTGGGAACGGGCCGACCGGGTGGACCGGACCATGAGCTTGCTCCAGCGCCTGGCGTGCCGGCTGGACATCTACGTGATGGAAATGCTGGCGCTGGCGCTGGCCGCCGCCATCGGCACGGCGGTATCGTTCCTTCTGAGCCGCCTGGCGGAAAAGGCGGCCGCCGAGCAGGCGGTGAACGACCTGACCATTTGAGGGTAGTGATATGATTTATGTTAACCTTGATGTGATGCTGGCCAAGCGGCGCATGAGCCTGACCCAGCTGTCGGAAAAAATTGGGCTCACCATCGCCAATCTCTCGGTCCTCAAGACCGGAAAGGCCAAGGCCGTGCGGTTTTCCACCCTGGACGCCATATGCCGGGCTCTGGAGTGCCAGCCCGGGGACATCCTGGAATTCCGGGAGGGCGAGGACGATGGATGAAAACAAGAGCTCTGATATTATGGAAACCAACGAGACACCCGCGCCCCCTCCCCCGCTCACCTGGCGGGACGGGGCCATCCCGGCCATGGCTCTGGTCATGGCCCTGGTGTTCTGGGCCTGCTTCAGCTTTGTGCGGGTGCTGGACTTCGGCGTGCCCCACCTGGGGGTGCTGGCCCTGGTTGCCGTCCACTTCGCCGCCGTGCTGGTGACCCTGGGCAAAAAGGCGAAGTTCACCGGAGGCAGCGTCTTCTGTATGGCAGCGTCCCTGGCCCTGGCTGTGAGCTGCGCCATCTGGGACGAGATAAGCTTCATGGAGACCAACTGCCTCGCCATCCTGCTGCTGGCGGCCATGGCCACCTTCGGCCTCTCGGGCCACACGGTGTGCGGCAGTGCCCGGGCCATCCCGGAGGCCGTAGCCCTGTCCCTCCTCGCGGTATTTACGAAGCTGGACCGGCCCTTCCGGTCCCTGGCACGGCTGGGGAAAAGGACCGATAAAAAGCGGCTGGGCTGGGCCGCCCTGTCCCTTCTCGTCACCCTGCCGGTGGCGGCGGTGGTGCTGTGGCTGCTGGCCAGCGCCGACGCGGTGTTCGGCAGCCTCTTTGACAGCCTCCGGTTCGACCTCCCGGCCAGTTCCATATGGCGGCCCGTCCGGGATGTGGTCACCGCCCTGTTCATCGCCTCGGCCCTCTGGTACATCCGTGAGACGCCGGTCCGGGAGCCGGCGGAGAGACCGGACCGGCCCCGCCACGTGCTGCCCTTCCTGACGGTGACGGCGGTGCTGGATATAGTTTACATAATTTTCTGCTTCATCCAGGTCAAATATCTCTTCGGCGGGGCGGCGGAGGCGTCCATGGCCGGGGGCTGGGCGGAGTACGCCCGGACGGGCTTTTTCCAGCTCACCGCCGTGGCGGCCATCGACCTGGGCCTGTGCCTGCTGGGCACGGACGAAAAGCGCTTCGCCGCCCGGGGCGGCGTGGTCCTCCGGGCCGCCTACGGGCTGATGCTGCTGTGTACCGCCGTGATCCTGGCCTCCGCCTTCCGGCGCATGTGCCTTTACATCGACGCTTACGGCCTGAGCCTTCTGCGTCTCGCCACCCTGTGGGCCATGGCCGCCATGGCCGCGGGCGTTCTCGCGGCGGCCTGGAAGCTGGTCCGCCCCGGCTTCAGCTTTTACCGGGCGGCGGGGGTCTTTGCTGTAGTCACCTGGTGCGTCCTGAGCCTGACCGGGCCGGGCCGCGTCATAGCGGACTACAACGTGGACCGGTATCTGGGCGGCACGCTGGAGGAAGTTGACATAACATATTTACGCGCTCTGTCCGTCGACGCTCTCCCCGCCCTGGAGCGGCTGGCCGCTGCCGAACCGGAGGCGCATGAGGACTTAGCCAGCGCCATCCGCTCCCTGCAGCATCACAGTGATGACGCCCCCTGGCCCCAGCGGAGCCTGTCCGCCTGGCGGGCCAAATAAAGCAGAATCGATAAAAATCCCTGCCGGAAACGGCGGGGATTTTTTATCATGAATTAGCGTTTTAGTCTTGAAAACGACGGGAAATTCGTGTATGATTGTATCTGGAGGAAAAGAATCACAGCATATATCATGACAAGTGAGGCGATAGCGATGACCGCGGGACATGATCATGAGCGCCGGTCAGAGGATCGGCGAGACACGGTGATGGTATACATTGACCCCCAGGCATTGCAATCCATGGAGCAGGCGGCCTGGGACGCGAAGCAGGCCAGTCAGGCCCTGCTGGAGGCAGCGGAGGACGGCGATCTCAACGCCCAGCTGCAGCTGGCACGCAACTATCAGATGGGCCGGGGTCTGGAGAAGAACGACGAAGAGGCAGTATATTGGTTCGCAAAGGCGGCTGACGGCGGCCATTTGGCCGCGCTGTTCGAGCTGGGCCTTTGCTACGCCGCGGGCCGGGGCGTGAAGCGGGACGAGGCCCAGGCGCTGGAGCTGTACCGCCAGGCGGCGGAGGCGGAGTTCATTCCCGCCATATGCGCCCTTGGCGTGTGCTACGACACGGGCGCGGGCCTCATGGAGGACCCGGAAAAGGCCGTGGAGCTGTACCACCACGCTGCGGAGGCGGGCTACCCCCGGGCGCAGTTCTACCTGGGCCGGTGCTATGAGTGCGGCCGGGGCGTGGAGAAGGACATGCACAAGGCTGTGGAGCTGTACACGGAGGCCCAGCGAAACGGCTCCGCCCACGCGGCATGGGCTCTTGGCATGTGCTATGAGCAGGGCAACGGCGTGCCCGTGGACAAAATGGTGGCCGCGGAGCTCTACCTGGAGGCCGCGGACGACGGCTTTGCCGCCGCACAGTGCAATCTCGGCTTCTTTTACGGCCACGGCATCGCCGTGGGCCAGGACGCGGCCAAGGCGGTCTACTGGTTCACCAAGGCCGCGGAGCAGGGCTACGCCCGGGCACAGTACCTGCTGGGCGTGTGCTACGAGACCGGCTTCGGCGCGGCGAAAAACCGCCGCAAGGCCGTCGCCCTCTACCGGGCCGCCGCCGTACAGGGCTACGGCGAGGCCATAGACGCCCTGGATCGCCTGGGCAGATCGATCTGACAGCGCAAAAAACACCCCCGCCGGCCGGCGGGGGCATTTTTTGTCCGTTTTTAGCAGCAGATCGCCTGGATGGCGCCGGCGAATATCTTGGCCGCCGTGATGAGCTCGTCCACGGGGATGCGCTCGTTGGCGCCGTGCATCCGCACGTCCGTGCCGGGCATCACCGCGCCGAAAGCCACGCCGCCGGGCACGTCATGGACGTAGGTGCCGCCGCCCATGGAGTAGCAGCCGCCGGGGCGGCCGGAGTAGGTCTCATAGCTCCGGTTCAGGGCCCGGATGAAGTCCGTGTCCGCCGGTGTGTAGTGGGGCGGGATCATGGCCCCCTGGGTCTCGTAGCCCAGGGCGGTCAGCTTCGCGTCCGCCACGGCCTTGCAGTTGGCGTCACTCGCGCACACCGGCACCCGGCAGTCGCACAGGCCGGAAAGGCATGTGGCCGTGAAGTCGATCTGGGTGAAGGAGCAGGTGAGCTTGCCGGTGACCTCGTCCTCCTGGGCGATGCCCAGGGCCGCGCCGTAATAATCCCCGTGGGGCAGGACCTTGTCGATCTCCTTTATGGCCCGGGTGGAGGCGCAGTCCGCCAGAGGCAGCTGGCTGAGCACGCGGATGAGCACCGTGTTGGCGTTGACGCCCATCTCCGGGTGGGCGGCGTGGCAGCCGGTACCGATGACGGTGAGCTTCACGCCCTCCCCCGCCGGCTCGGCCTTGCAGGACGCGCCAAGCTCCGCGCACAGGGGCGTGGCCCCCGCCAGCAGGCTGGCCTCGTCCATGCCCGCGAGCACGGCGCTGGCCTGGCCGGGCACCACGTTCACCCGGAAGCCGCCGGAGAGGGACGATACCCGGGGCTCCGCCGTCTCGGCGGCCCAGGTCTTGGCGAACTTCAGGCGGTAAAAGCCCTTCTCCGCGTTGCACACGGGGAAGTCGGAGTCGGGGGTGAAGGTCTGGGGCGCGGGCTTCACGTGTTTGTAGTAGTAGGCCACGTCGCTGGAGCCGTTCTCCTCGTCGGTGCCCAGAATGAGCCGGCAGCGGCCCTTCACCGGCAGGCCCAGCTCCTTCACGCACCGCATGGCGTACAGCGCCGCCACGGCGCCGCCCTTGTCGTCGGACACGCCCCGGCCGTAGATATAGCCGTCGTCCTTCACCACCGGCTCAAAGGGGTCAGTGTCCCAGCCGTCGCCGGGCCCCACCACGTCCAGGTGGGCCAGGATGTCCAGGCAGGGCTCCGCCGGGCCCATGTCCGCGGTCATCACCCGGTCGCCGTGGTTCTCCACCGTGAAGCCGTAGCCCTCACACAGGGCCATGGCCGCCTCCATGCACTTCTTGGGGCCCGGGCCGTAGGGCGCGCCCTCCTCCGCCGGGCCGGACACGCTGTCGATGCGGCACAGGGCCGTCAGGTCCGCCAGAAACGCCTCCCGGTGGGCCTCCATCCATTCTACGATCCTCTTATCCTGTTCCATATAAAACACGACCTTTCACGCAAAGCTATATATCGGGCCTATTGTACCACAGCCCCGGCAGGGGTGTGGTATAAACGGCATGTTTTGCGGTTCCGCCGGCAGGCGGGAGCAAAACGCCTAAAATCAGGGTACAATAGCCGCTCTGTGGCTATTGTACCAGCATTTGCAAAGAAAAGCCAGCTCTGTTATAATATTTTCGGGGTGATACGATGAATATCTGTCTTTTCGGCTCCGCCCGGGACGACGTCCCGGAGGTTTACATAACGGAAACAGAGACATTGGGCCGGGCCATGGCCCGCCGGGGCCACGCCATGGTGTTCGGCGGCGGGGCCACGGGCCTCATGGGCGCGGCGGCCCGGGGCATGGAGGCCCTGAGCGGGCACATCATCAGCGTGGCGCCGGGGTTTTTCCAGCAGCCCGGCGTGCTGGTGGAGCGCCCGTCGGAGGAGATCATCACCCCCACCATGAGCCGCCGCAAGGAGGTCATGATCGACCGGTCGGACGCCTTCGTGGCGGTGCCCGGCGGCATCGGGACATTGGACGAGCTATTCGAGGCGTTCACCCTGCTGAGCCTGGAGCAGCACGCCAAGCCCGTGGCGCTATTCAATGTGGCCGGGTTTTTCGACGGACTGCTGGACTGGCTGCAAAAGCTGGAGCGGGAGGGGTTCTTCCTACCCGGACTGCTGGACCGGCTGGGGGTGTTCGACAGCCCGGAGGCGCTGCTGGACTATCTGGAACAGGCGTGATATGACACGAAGCCCGGGGCAGGACGCCCCGGGCTCTCATTTTTTGACGGTCAGCTCTCCGCCAGGGGGATGCCGTGGTCCCGGGCGTAGGCCGCCGCGGCGGACCCCGCCGGAGCGGCAATGGTCACGTTAGGACTTCCCGCGAACACGTCCTCCTCGATGGTCACGCAGTCGCCGGATATCTCCACGGCCCTGAGCGCCGGGCAGTCCCGGAAGGCGCCCCGCTCGATGTGGAGCGCGCCGCGGACCGAGACATGCTCCAGTGCCGGGCACCCGGCAAAGGCGCCGGCCTCGATGTACAGGACGTTGGCGGGGATGTCTGCCGCCCGGAGGGCGGTACAGCCCGCGAAGCACTCCGCGCCGATGTTGGCGCAGGACAGGCCAAAGTCGATGGTCTGCACATAGGGGTTGTCCCGGCACAGCCGCGCCGACACACGGGCCACCGGGCGGCCGTCCACGGTGTCGGGGATGCGGGCCACGCCCTTTCGGATGGTGCAGCGCATGAGGTTACAGGTGTCCGTGCTGGGGAAGTAGCTGGCCCGGAAGCCGTCCTCCGCCACGCTGTAGGGCGGGAAGTAATGGTAGGGGAAATAGACCGCGCCGGAGGTACCGAAGGTCAGGTCGATGATGGACGGAAAGGCCAGCCGGAACCCGCCCTTGAACAGGATCACGTCCCCCGGCTTCGTCTCCGCCGCCAGCTTGTCCGCGATGGCGTGGTAGTCGGTCATGAACGACGTCTTCACCCGGCCACGGAGGGCCCGTCTGGCCCCCTGGTAGAGGGCGTAGCTGTGGCCAAAGAGGTTATATTCCTCCTCCGTGGCCGGCTCAGGCCGTCCCACGAAGATGTACTCGTCCACATGGAAGTCCCGGAAGGTGAGGCCCACAGCGTAGTTGTTGGCGAACTCCCGGCTGCCCAGCAGGTTCTCGCCGCCCAGCACCGCCACGCGGCGGCAGCCCGGCTCGAGCTCAAAGCTCTCCAGGGTGCTGAGGCTGGACCGGATGGAGCCCGAGGCCACGTTGAAGCAGTCCACATACAGCAGCCGCCCCGCCGTCACCCGCAGGCTCTGGCGGATGCCGTCGCTCTTATAGTTCAGGAACCCCCGCTGTATCTCCTCGTCCGTGAAGCCCCATTCCTTGGCCATGGCAAAGGCCATGACGGCGCCGTTGGCGTTGTGCAGGCCCGGGATGCTGACCCGGATGGGCACGGTGCGCTCCTCCCCGTCCGGGGTCCGATACGTCACGTCCATCTCCAGGTAGAGCCCGCTCTGCCGGATGTTCCCGGCCACATAATCGGCGTCCGGGCTGGTGACGCCGCAGGTGACGATGCGGTTTTGGAAGGCGTAGTCTCTCAGCCGCCCGTCGTCGATGTTGATGACGCCGAAGCAGGTCTTCCCCGGCACCCGGTCGAAGCTGGCCTTGTCGTAAAGGATGTCCTCCAGGGTGTCATACCGGTCCAGGTGGTGGGGCAGGATGTTGGTGATGCAGAAAGCGTCCGCCCGGAGCATCTTGGCGGCCCGCTCCACCAGGCCGGGGACCCCCGCGCCGCACTCCTGGATGTGGAACTCATAGGTGGGATCGCACTGCCGGATGAGCTGGTTCGTGAACAGGTCCGGCGTGTTCTGGTTGCCGCCGGAGGCCAGCACCTTGTACCGCTCACTGAAAATGCTCTTCAAAAACTGCTTCGGCGTGGTCTTGCCGATGGACCCGGTGACGCCGATGGTGGGCATGGGAAAGACGGTCTTGATATATGTGCCGATGGCGCAGTAGGCCGCCTGGACCTCGGCCTGGGACGCCAGCACGATCATGGGGTACGGCGATCCGTCCTCCCGGTATATCTGGGTGCCAGAGATGAGGATGGCGCCCTGGTCCAGATACTGCCGGTAGGACGGCAGCTTCTTCTCCTCGTAGAAGTATATGAACAGGGCCCGCAGCTCCCCCTCCTTCCAGGCCCCCATGTTGGGGAAGAAGTTGGAGCTGAGCTGCACGATGGGCGTGTCCAGCCGGTCGGAATACGCCTCCGGTATCTCCAGGCCGGTGATCTGGGCTATCTTCCGCAGGGTGAAGGCAAAATGCCCGTCCTTCCAGATGTGACAGACGTCGTCCACAGGGCGGGCGCCCGTTCTCCCCTCCATGCCGGTCCCTCCTATCGTCTCTTTAATAGGCGCTGTAGGTCTTCACGATGTCCAGCAGGATGTCCACCACCCTGTCCATGTCCTCCACGCAGGCGCACTCCATGGGCCCGTGGAAGTTGTACCCGCCGGTGCCCAGGTTGGGGCATGGCAGTCCCTCGTAGGACAGCCGCGCCCCGTCCGTGCCGCCCCGGATGGGCTCTACCAGGGGCTTGACGCCCAGCCGCTCCGCCGCGGCGATGGCGTTGTCCACCAGGTGCATGCACCCCTCCAGCTTCTCCCGCATGTTGTAGTAGGTGTCCCGCATGGTCAGTTCCACCTTGGCGGTGGGGTGGGCCGCCGCCGCATCGGCGCATACCTTCTCCATCAACGCCTTGCGTGCCTCGAACTTGGCCCGGTCGTGGTCCCGGATGATGTACTCCATATGGGCGGAGGCGGTGGTGCCCGTCAGCTCGTCCACGTGGAAAAAGCCCTCGTAGCCCTCAGTGCGGGCGGGTATCTCCTCCGGCGGCAGCTTGGCGTTTATCTCCATGGCGATGAGCAGGGCGTTCTCCATGATGCCCTTGGCGCTGCCTGGGTGGACGGACACGCCAGTGATGTCCACCTTGGCCGCGGCGGCGTTGAAGCACTCGTAGGTGATGTTGCCCGCCGCGCCGCCGTCCACGGTGTAGGCGTATTTGGCGCAGAAGGAGGCCACGTCCACGTGGTCGGCCCCCTCGCCGATCTCCTCGTCGGGGGTGAAGGCCACGCATATCCTCCCGTGGGGCAGCTTTTCCGCTATGAGCCGCTCGCACATGGTCACGATCTCCGCCGCGCCGGCCTTGTCATCCGCCCCCAGGAGGGTGGAGCCGTCGGCGGTGATGATGGTCTTCCCGGCCAGGTCCTTCAGGAAGGGGAAGTCCGACACGCGGATGACCCGCCCCTCCTTGGGCAGCACGATGTCGCCGCCGTCGTAGTTCTCGTGGAGGATGGGCTGCACGTTCTCCCCGGAGAAGGCCGGCGAGGTGTCCATGTGGGCCAGAAAGCCGATGGCCGGTGCGTCCTCACATCCGGCCGTGGCGGGCAGGTACGCCGTCACCACGCCAAACTCGCTGACGGCGGCGTCCTGGAGACCCAGCTCCTGTACCTCCTTGAGCAGCAGCTTCGCCAGGTCCCACTGGCAGGCCGTGGAGGGGGACGTGCCCGTGCCGGGCTGGGAGATGGTGTTGATCTTGGCGTAATTCAGGAATCTCTCATAAGCGCGCATAGTGGTCTTCCTTTCTGTTCAGGTCATATTGCTTATATTATACGCTAAGCCGTCCAAAAAGAAAAGCCCCGGAGGATATTCCTCCGGGGCACACTGCCTTTTATATCTCCCCTGCCATGTGGCAGGCCACCTGGCGGCCGTCCAGCTCCCGCAGCTGCGGGACCTCGCTGCGGCACCAGTTGGTGGCGTAAGGGCACCGGGTGTGGAACCGGCAGCCCGCCGGCGGGTCGATGGGGCTGGGTATCTCTCCCTGCAAAAGCTGCTTTTCCTCGTCCTTCAGCCGTGGGTCCGCCTTGGGGATGGCATCCAGCAAAAACCGGGTATAGGGGTGCAGGGGCCGCTTGTAGATGAGCTCCGTGTCACCCACCTCGCAGAGGCGGCCCAGGAACATCACCGCCACCCGATCGGCCATGAACCGCACGACGGACAGGTCATGGCTGATGAAGAGGTAGGTCAGGTTGAACTCCCCCTGCAGGTCCTTCAGAAGGTTCAGTATCTGGCTCTGGACCGACACGTCCAGGGCGGACACCGGCTCGTCGCAGACGATGAGCTTGGGCCGCAGCGCCACGGCCCGGGCCACGCCGATGCGCTGGCGCTGGCCGCCGGAGAACTGGTGGGGATACCGGCCCATGAACTCCTTCTGGATGCCCACGGCCTCCAGAAGCTCCACCACCCGGCGGGTGGTCTCCTCCCGGGTCTGGCAGATCCTATGGGTCTCCAGGGGCTCCGCCACGATGTCACGGACGGTCATCCGTGGGTCCAGGGAGGCGTAGGGGTCCTGGAATATGAGCTGCATCTGCCGCCGGTAGGGCTCGAACGCCCGCCGGGACAGGGCCGTGAGCTCCACGCCCTCGAACTTCACCGTGCCGGAGGTGGCGGGGATGAGGTTGATAAGCGTCCGGCCCAGGGTGGACTTGCCGCAGCCCGACTCCCCCACCAGGGCCAGGGTCTCCCCGGCATATACGGTCAGGTCGATATCGGATACGGCGTGGACACGCTTGTGGCCCTTGGCGGGGAACTCCTTCACCAGATGGGTGGCTTGCAGCAGCACTTCCCGTTCCATCAGGCGTTCCCCCCTTCAAAGCACCGGCACAGGTGGCCGGGCGCCAGCTCCCGCAGCTCCGGGCGCTCCGTTTTGCACCGCTCGGACGCCCGGCTGCACCGGGGCGCGAAGGCGCAGCCCGCCGGCAGGTGCAGCAGGTTCGGCACCACGCCGCCGATGGCCGGCAGCCGCTCCGCCACCGGCGCCTCCAGGTCGATGACCGAGGCCATGAGCCCGCTGGTGTAGGGGTGGGACCGCTGGTCAAAGAGCGTCAGGGCGTCGGCCTGCTCCACGATCTTCCCGGCGTACATCACATACACGCTGTCGCACATCTCGGCGATGACGCCCAGGTTGTGGGAGATGATGAGCACGCTCATGCCCGTCTGGCGGCTCAGGTTTCGGATGAGCTGCAATATCTGGGCCTCGATGGTCACGTCCAGGGCCGTGGTGGGCTCGTCGGCGATGAGGAGCTTGGGCTTGCAGATCATGGCCATGGCGATCATGATGCGCTGGCGCAGGCCGCCGGACAGCTGGTGGGGGTAGCTCACGTACCGCTTCTCCGGCTCGGAGATGCCCACCTGCTCCATCATGCGCAGCACCTCGTCCCTGGCGGCCTTTTTGTCCACGCTTTTGTGGAGCAGCAGCGCCTCGCGCATCTGCTTGCCCACGGGCTGGACCGGGTTGAGGCTGGTCATGGGCTCCTGGAAGATCATGGCCATGTCGCAGCCCCGGATGGCCTGCATCTGCCTGTCCTTCAGGCCCACCAGCTCCTTTCCGGCCAGCTGGATGGACCCGCCGGTGATGCGGCCGGGGTACTTCAAAAGGCCCATGACAGACCGGGCGATCATGCTCTTGCCGCAGCCGGACTCCCCCACGATGCCCACGATCTTCCCCTTGGGTATCTCCAGGGACACGTCGTCCACCGCCGGGACGTAGCCCCGCTCGGTGAAGAAACCGGAGCAGAGATGTTCGATTTTCAGTGTCAGTTCGTCCATAAATACTATTCCAAATCCATACCGCACTCACGTCACCGGGCATCCCGCCTGGTCATGCGCCGCTGCTGATGCGGAATAAAGTTCTTTTTGGCCGCTTTTTCTTTCAAGAAAAAGCGATGCTCCTCTCAGTCGTTGTTCAAGTGGGGGTCCAGGGCATCCCGGAGGCCGTCGCCCAGGAAGTTGCAGCCCAGCACCACCAGCATGATGGCCGCGCTCGGGGCCAGGCTGATCCAGGGGGCGTTATACAGGAACTGGCGGCCCAGGTTCACCATGAGGCCCCAGGAGGAGTTGGGCAGCTGCACGCCCACGCCCAGGAAGCTCAAAGAGCTCTCGGACAGGATGGCGGAGGGGACGTTCAGAGTGAACAGCACGATCAGCGCCGGCAGGCAGTTGGGCAGGATGTGCCGCCAGATGATGCGCATGGGGCGCACGCCGATGCTCTGGGCGGCCTGGATGTACTCGCTCTCCTTAAGGCTGATGGTCTCCGACCGGGCCACCCGGGCCACGCTGGCCCACTCGATGAGGGACAGGGCCAGGAAGATGTTGATGACGCCGCCGCCCAGGGTGTACATGATGACCATGGCCAGCAGCAGGGACGGGAAGGCCAGCATCACGTCGGCCAGACGCATGATGACGTAATCCACCCAGCCGCCGGCATAGCCCGCAGCCACGCCCAGGATGACGCCGATGACCATGCTCACCAGCGTGGGGATGACGCCCACGGCCAGGGAGATGCGGGCGCCGTACAGAAGCCGGGTCAGCACGTCGCGGCCGTTCTCGTCCGTGCCCAGCAGGTGGGCGGCGGAGGGGGCCTGGAGCCGCTGCATGGGGTCGCCGGTGATGGCGTCGTAGGGGGTGAGGATGGGGGCGCATATGGCCGCCAGCACCAGCAGGACCAGAAACACCGCCGAGGCCACGGCCATCTTGTTTTTCCGGGCCATGCGCCGCAGCTGCACGCCCAGGGTCTGGCTCTCGCCGATCTGGCTGGCCAGCTCCTCGGAGATGGAGGCCTTCTTTGATTTGAACAGCGCCATGTCAGACCTCCTTCCTGATCCGGGGATCCAATACGCTGTAGAGGCAGTCCGCGATGAGATTGCCCAGGATCACCAGCACGGTGGCAAAGATGACGGAGCCCTGCAAAAGCGGGACATCCCGGCTGTTGATGGCGTCCACCGCCAGCCGCCCGATGCCCGGCAGGGAGAAGATGGTCTCGGTGATGACCGCGCCGGACAGCAGCGAGGATATCTGGATGGCCATGACCGTGATGACCGGGACCATGGCGTTGCGCAAAGCGTGGAACACCACCGCGCCGGACACGCTGCGGCCCTTGGCCCGGGCGGTGTCGATGTAGTCCGAGGCCATGACCTCCAGCAGCGTGGAGCGGGTGAGCCGGGCCACGGACCCGGCGCTGTTCCAGCCCAGGGCCACGGCCGGCAGTACGTAGCTCAAAAGTCCGTCGTTGACGCCCTGGATGGGGAGCCACTTGAGCTTGAAGGCCAGGGCGAACTGCAGCACCATGGCCGTCATGAACACGGGCACGGACACGCCCAGCAGGGAGAAGCCCATGCCCAGCCGGTCCGCCAGCTTATCCTTGCCCATGGCGGATATGACGCCGCACACGATGCCCACGATCCAGGCAAACAGGGCCGCCGCCACGGACAGCTTGATGGTCACGGGAAAATAGGTGCCGATGAGCTCCGCCACAGGCCGGTGGTACTTGATGCTGGTGCCCATGTCGCCGGTGAGAAGGCCGGTGATATAGACCCAGAACTGGACGTACCACGGCTTGTCAAGGCCAAGCTCGGCGGATACCATGGCTACGGTCTCCTCGTTGGCGTGCTCGCCCATGATGCTGAGGATGGCGTTGCCGGGCAATATGCGAAGGATCAAAAATATCACCAGGACCACGCCGATCAGAACGGGGATCGAGCCCAGGACGCGCTTGGCGATGCTTTTGAGGGTACTCATCTGGTCACTTCCTTGCGATGCTTTGGATCATAAAAATAAGGGCATAGGGCGTCGGACTTTCGTCCGGCGCCCAATGCGTAGGGTCGACGCTGCGGTCACTTCATGACCACGTCGCGGATGTAGAAGTCGGTATAGCCGGCCCAGTGGGGGATGAAGGACTCCACCCTCTCGCCGATGGCGTACATGTGCATCTCCTCGTACAGAGGCACCACGGCGGCGTCCTCCACCACGATGGCCTCCTCCAGCGCCTGGTACTCGGCCATGCGCTCGTCGTCGTCCATGATGGACTTGGCGGCGTCCACACGCTCAGCGATGGCGGTGTTGGCGTAGTTCATGGAGCGGCCGGCCGTAGACGGGCTGAAGAAGGTGCCCAGGACGTTGGCGGGGTCGTTGAAGTCCATGGTCCAGGTGCCCAGGAACATGGGCATCTCCTCGGTGCGGCGGAAGTCCAGCCAGGCGGAGTACTCATAGCTCTTGAACTCGGCGTTGATGCCCACGGCAGCCAGGTCCTGGACGATCTTCTGGACGATGGACTGCTTGGTGGTGCCGGAGGAGTTGTCGTAGGAGAACTCGAAGGTGATCTCGCCCTCCTCGTAGCCGGCCTTGGCCAGCAGCTCCTTGGCGCCCTCGGGGTCATAGGTGATGGGGGTCAGGTCGTCGTTGTGGCCCCAGACGCCGCCGGCGATCATGCCGTTCTCCACGTGGGCGTTGCCCGCGAAGAAGGCGTCCACGATGCCCTGGCGGTCAATGGCCATCTGCACGGCCTTGCGCACGTTCACGTCGGACAAAAACTCGTTGTTCTCGTTCATGGTGATGAAGGTCACGCCCACCCGGGGACCGGAGACGATGGAGTCGGCGTAGATGGTCTGGTAGGTGCTCTCGATGATGGAGGCGTCCAGGTTGTCCAGGTCCACGATGTCCAGCTCACCGCTCTGGAACATCAGGTTCTGGGTGCCGGCGTCGGGCACGATGTGCAGGATGCAGGTGTCCACGTCGGGCTGCTCGCCCCAGTAGTTCTCGTTGCGGGTGAAGGTCAGGTGGTCGTTCACGGCCCACTCGCTGATGATGTACGGGCCGGAGCCGATGGTGTCGGCCGGGTCCACGCCGAAGCCGGACACGCTCTCGCAGGTCTCCTCATCCACGATGCTCATGGCGGGGGAGGTCAGCTCCGCGACGAAGCCGGCGTTGGGGGCGGCCAGGGTCATGGAGATCTCATAGTCGCCGTTGACCGCCAGGGAGTCCAGGGTATCCACGTCGCCGTTGAGCAGGTCCTCAGCCCCGGCGAACTCCAGGGCGATGTCATAGTTCACGCCTTCAGGGATGGTCAGCAGCCGCTCGAAGGTGTACTTCACGTCGGAGGCGGTCAGGGGGTTGCCGTTGGAGAAGGTGACGCCCTCCACCAGCTTGAAGGTGTAGGTCAGGCCGTCCTCGGAGACCTCGTAGCTCTCGGCCAGGGAGGGAACGATCTCGGTGGAGCCGTCGGGCTGGACCTTCACCTCATAGAGGCGGTCGAACACGTTCAGGGCGACGATGTAGTCGTTGGTGGTCAGCGCCACGTCCATGGTGCTGATGTCGGCAATATAGGCCGCGTTCAGGACCTTCTCGCCGTCAGCCAGAGCGGGCACGGCAGCCACGGTCAGCAGCATGGTCAAAGCCAGAAGCATGGTGATGATCTTCTTCATGGAAAACTCTCCTTCTGAAAATTTGCGTACACTATATCAGATTTCACCGGCAAGGAAAAGTGTATATTTTGCCAAAAAGATTGAAAAAAGTGCGCATTTTATTGTGGTAATGTTGTAAAGAGGTAAACATCCACAACTTTCGGGGCGGTATCCTCTTGCCGATTTGGCGGAGTTGCTATATTATACTATGGTGTCGTCATGCTTCAACAAAAGGAGGTCTTATCCGCCATGCCCGCCACGCGCCGCGCCTACCGGACCCAATACGACAAAATGACCGGCCAGCCCATCCCCTCTCTGGTCCTGGAGCTGGGCCTGCCCACCACCATCAGCATGCTGGTGACCAACCTCTACAACATCGTGGACACCTGGTTCGTGGGCCAGATCGGCACCAGCGCCTCGGGTGCCACCGGCGTGGTGTTCGGCATGATGGCGATATTGCAGGCCGTGGGCTTCATGTTCGGCCACGGCTCCGGCAGCAACATCTCCCGGCTGCTGGGGGCCAGGCGGCTGCACCGGGCAAGGCAGTTCTCCGCCACGGCCTTCTACATGTCCCTGCTGTGCAGTATACTCATCACGGTGCTGGGTCTCACCTTCCTGGAGCCTCTCTGCCGGCTGCTGGGCTCCACGGACACCATCCTCCCCTACGCCAAGACCTACGCCACGTTCATCCTGCTGGCCGCCCCGGCCATGGTCACCAGCTGCGTCATGAACAACATCCTCCGCTACGAGGGCCGGGCCGCCTTCGCCATGGTGGGCCTGGTCAGCGGCGGCGTACTGAACATCTTCGGCGACGCCATCCTCATGATGGGCCTGCACATGGGCATCGCCGGCGCGGGTCTCGCCACCATGCTGAGCCAGTATGTCAGCGCGGGCATCCTGCTGAGCATGTATGTGCGGAAAAAGACCCAGTCGGTGTTCGACCCCCGGTATCTCCCCTTCCGGCGGCCCCCGGAGGAGGACGAGGACATGGAAAAGCCCGGCGCCCGCCTCTTCGGAAAGACCCTGGGCAGCATCCTGCTCACGGGCCTGCCCAGCCTGGTGCGCCAGGGCCTCAGCAGTGTGTCCACCATGGTCCTGAACGGCAGCGCCAAGGTCTACGGCGACGCGGCCATCGCCGCCATGAGCATCGTGAACCGTGTGTGCAACTTCCTGTTCTGCGTGGGCCTGGGCATCGGCCAGGGCTTCCAGCCCGTGTCCGCCTTCAACTACGGCGCCAAGCGCTACAGCCGGGTCAGGAAGGCACTTTACTTCACGCTGGCCTTCGGCACCGCCGTCATCTGCGTGTTCGCCGCCGGCGGGGCATTGCTGGCCCCCGCCGTGGCGAAGATCATGCGGGACGACCCGGACGTGATCGCCATCGCCGTTCCCGCCATGCGGGCCCAATGCGCGGCGCTGCTCTTTATGCCCCTGTCTGTCTGCGCCAACATGCTCTTTCAGAGCATCGGCTTCGCCGGCCGGGCCACGCTTCTGTCCTCCCTGCGCAGCGGCGCCTGCTTCATCCCCCTGCTGCTGATCCTGTCCCGGGTCTGGGGCCTGCCGGGCATCATGTACTCCCAGCCCCTGTCCGACGTCCTCTCCGGCCTGGTCTCCATCCCCTTCCTCATCCAGTTCTTCCTGAAACTCCCGAGGGCGGACGAAGGATAAGGCTGCCCCCCGGGTTTTCTCCCCCTTCAGCTTCGCTTCGCTCAGCAGCTCCCCCGAGGGGGAGCCAAGGGATCGGTCCACCCCCCCTTGCCTCCCCTTGAGGGGAGGTGGCCGCCGAGCAGAGTGAGGCGGCCGGTAGGGTGAAACGTTGGTCAACTGTCATCCCCCGTTTCCCCCTTCAGTCGCGGCGCAAGCGCCGCGCCAGCTCCCCTAATGGGGCCCCAAAGGGCACGCTTGCCCTTTGGGGAGAGGAGGCGCCGCGTAATATTCAGGACCCGGCGCTTGCGCCGGGTCCTGACCTATTGCCGCGTGCGCCGACGAGGGAGCCGAGGGGCATGGCGATCATCCCCACACATCAAAAGACCGCGGCGTGCCGCGGTCTTTTGCTATACCATTCTCTTTACCCGATGATGCTGGCCTTGATGAGGTTGGTGTCGCTGCTCTGGCCCAGGGGCACGCCGGCGGTGATGACCACCGTGTCGCCGGTCTTCACGAGACCCTCCTTTTTTGCCACCTCGCATGCCATGGCCAGGATGCGGTCCGTGGAGCTGACCTCCCCCACCAGCACGGGCGACACGCCCCAATAGATCGCCATCTGCCGCCGGGTCTTGTCCTTCATGGTCATGGCCACGATGGGGCAGTCCGGGGCGAACCGGGCCAGCATCCGGGCGGTGTAGCCGGAGGCCGTGGCCGTCAGGATGGCGGCGGCGTCCAGGTCCTTGGCCGCCACGCAGGCGGTGTGGGTGATGGCGTGGCTGATGTTGGGGGCCAGGCGGCCGCCGAACTCCTGGAACTCCCGCCACTTGCCGGCGGCCTGCTCCGTCTCCGTGGTGATGTTCACCATGGCGGCCAGGGCCTCCGCGGGGTACTTGCCGCTGGCGGTCTCGCCGGACAGCATGACGCAGCTGGTGCCGTCAAAGACGGCGTTGGCCACGTCGGACACCTCGGCCCGGGTGGGCCGGGGGTTGCGGATCATGGAGTCCAGCATCTGGGTGGCGGTGATGACCGGCTTGCTCTCCAGAAG